>QHZV01000298.1 GCA_003224785.1 Acidobacteriota bacterium | reverse complement strand
ACCCTTATCGAATCGGAGGACAACATCCGCTGCTCAGCTATTGGCGCATCCTGAAGAAGCGCAAGTGGACCATCGTAGCAACATTTGCGATTATTCTTGTGCTGGCGATCATCGCCACGCTCCGAATGCCGCGGCTATATGAAGCGGCGTCTAGGATTGCGATTTATCCCGAGAACTCCAATGTCCTGGGCCTCAAGGATCTGGAGAATGGAGGAATGAGCGAGGATTGGGATTATAACGTCAGCCTGGAAACACAGCTGTCCATTTTGCGCAGCGATGCGCTGGCATTGAAAGTTGTCGAGGCCCTGCATCTAGATAGTAATCCCCGTTTTACGGGTTTCGTCCCCGTTGCCAACGATGCCTCCCGCAGTATCGGATCTGCCAATCTTGGACCGGATTCCCAACAGATTGCCAGCATGTTGTCTATCTTTCGTTCCGGTCTTACCGTTCAAGTCATGCCTCGGACTCGAGTCATCGAGATAACCTACATACATCCGGATCCTCAACTGGCAGCAGAAGTCACCAATGCGCTTGTTAAGACTTTCGTCGAGGAGAACTTCCGGACCAAGTATGAGTCCACGAGTCAGACTGCGGATTGGCTTTCGAAGGAGCTTTCGGATCTCCAGCTCAAAGTCCAAGCCTCTGAAGAAAAGCTGGTCCGTTACGAGAAGCAGAAAGGAATCGTCGGTATTGACGAGAAACAGAATATCGTCACTGCCAAGCTAGACGAGCTTAACAAAGAGTTGACCGGCGCCCAAACCGACCGCATGCAGAAAGAGGCCAACTACGGCCTGGCTGAAGCCGGAGATCCTAGCGGGTTCGCCAAGTTAAGCGCGGATAATTTGCTAGAGAAACTGAGGGTGCAACAGGCCGAGCTAGAGACTCAATATGCGCAGGCGACCACGCAGTTCGGCCCTTCCTACCCTGAAGTAATCCAATTGAGGAGCCAGCTGAACCAAGTACGCAACTCCATCGCCACTGAGCAGAAAAATCTCCTGTCCAAAGTGCGCGATGAATACATGGCCGCGATCCAGCGCGAAACCCTGTTGACCTCTGCATTCGACCACCAGAAACAGGAGGCTAACCAGCTGAATGAGAGCGGGATTGAATACACGGCACTGAGGCGAGACGCGGATTCCAATCGCCAGCTCTACCAGAGCTTACTGCAGCGATTGAAGGAAGCGTCGGTCACGGCCGGTTTGCGGTCGAGCAATATCCGCGTCATCGATGTCGCGCGTCTACCAACTGGACCAGCGAAGCCCGATGTGCGGCGCAACATTTTCCTTGGATTCCTCTTGGGTTTGGCGGGTGGTGTGGCTTTGGCGTTCCTGCAGGAAAGTATGGACACAACGGTGGGCAGCCTGGAGGAACTGAGCGCCATTACCGCTCTCCCGATGCTAGGAGTGATTCCACTGCAACTCGCAGAGAATGGCCGACGGCACCTGCATCCGGCAGGAGGATCACTAATCACCGCCTCGACGGTGGATGGCCCGGTCGCCCACGTTCGCCCGAAATCGGAGGCCGCCGAATCATACCGGGCACTGAGGACTTCGATCCTGCTCTCTTCATTTGGTGCACCGCCGAAAGTCGTCCTAGTCACCAGTGCTCTGCCCCAGGAGGGCAAAACCACAGTGAGCGCGAACTCGGCCGTAGTGCTGGCGCAGAAGGGCGGACGCGTGCTCCTGGTAGATGCCGACCTGAGAAGGCCGGGAGTCGCAAGAGCCCTCGGCCTGAAGACATCGGGAGGCCTCAGCACACTTTTGAGCGGTGTAGACACCATGGAGAACGTCATGGTTCCATTCCCTGGGTTGCCCTTTCTTCAGGTGCTTCCAGCCGGCCCCATTCCTCCGAACCCGGTTGAGTTGTTGGGCTCGAGTGTGATGAAAGACTGCATTGCTCGCTGGCGTAACGAGTTCGATCACATCATCTTTGATACACCGCCTTGCTTGTCGGTGACCGACTCAGTCGTGTTGTCGGTTGAGGCGGATCGTGCGATCTTGGTTGCACGGTCTGGGCAAACTCCCAAGGGAGCGGTGCGACGCGCTTCGGAGCTGTTGCTCCAGGTCAATGCCCGCGTCATGGGCGTTGTTCTGAATGCATTCAACTTTCGCTCCACTGACGATAATTACTATTACTACGGAAGTAAGTACTCCGGCAGTTACTACCAGCAGCCTGAAGAAAACGATCGCGGCGCCTACGCGTCCTAAACTGCTAACCGTCAGGTTCGTACCTGAATGCATGTGAAGTTCAACTCGACTTTGCGACGACTGTTTTCTGCAGCCATATGCCTCGTCGCTGTTGGATTGTACGTAGCCAGCGTTGCCACGCATTACGTGGCGTACCGGCTGAGCACAAGCCTTGATCGCGGCTATCTGAACCGGGCAGCTAAGCTCGAACCGTGGAATGCGGAATCGCGATGGAAATTGGGCCGCTATGCTCTGTTTGTTGCCCAAGAGCCGTCGGATGCAGTTTCGAACCTAGAAGCCGCAGTCTCTTTAAACCCGCATCTCGCGCGATATTGGCTGGATCTGGCGGCAGCCTATCAGGTCATGAGCGACTTTCAGCGCCAGAGGTCAGCCCTCGAACGTGCATTGGAGGCCGACCCCTCCGCTCCAAACGTGTCTTGGGAAGCAGCCAACTTCTACTT
>QHZV01000297.1:540-3147 GCA_003224785.1 Acidobacteriota bacterium | reverse complement strand
ACTTTGTGCCCAACATCACGCTGGGGCCGCAGCTCGTAAAGTCGCTGCGCAAAGCCACTAAGCTGCCGCTCGATTGCCACCTGATGATCGAGAACCCCGACCAGTACATTCCGGCATTTGCCGATTCCGGCGCCGACTGGATTTCAGTGCATCAGGAGGCCTGCCCGCATCTGGATCGAACGCTTAACCTGATTAAGAACCACGATTGCCATGCCGGAGTAGTGATCAACCCTGCGACTCCGGTAGAGATGTTGAATGAAGTGCTCGATGTGGTGGATTATGTGCTCGTGATGTCAGTGAATCCGGGCTTTGGAGCACAGCCCTTTATTCCAAATTCGCTGCATAAGTTGCGGAAGCTGAGAGACTTGCGCGAGCAGCGCACCCTGAATTACCGGATTGAAGTGGATGGCGGGATTACCTTGGAGACGGTTGGCCGCGTGGTGCAGGCGGGAGCAGAAATTCTGGTTGCGGGCAACGCGGTGTTCAGTCATGGCGATCCTATGCTTAATGCCCAATCATTATTGAAAGCAGCGTTAGAGGCAACGCTGCAGAAGGTCTGATCGCGTGGGTGGGCGCCCATGGGGCGTAACTTGAGGAATGATAGTTAAAATTTCTAATTGAGGTTGTTCATGTTTTTACCCCGAATTCCCGTGATTGCTCTAGCCGCGATGCTGGCGCTCACGACTGCCTGCACTAATAAGAAAGTGAACAACCCTCTCGCCAAGGTGGATTCCAAGCAGCCCGATAAAGTTCTGTTCGACCGCGGCATGGACGCGCTCAAGCACAACCGCTACGACATGGCCCGGCTGGAGATGCAGACGCTGATCAATACCTATCCCGACTCAGAGTTCATCGCCCGCGCCAAACTCGCGCTGGCTGATTCCTGGTATGCCGAAGGCGGCACTGCCGCTCTCGCCCAGGCCGAGCAGGAGTATGAAGACTTCCGAACGTTCTTCCCCAACATGCCGGAGGCGGCTGAGGCCGCGGTAAAGATCGCCAATATCCATTATCAACAGATGGAAAAGCCGGACCGTGATTTTACCCACGCGGTACGGGCAGAGGAAAAATATAGGGAAGTGATCCAGCAGTATCCCGACAACCCGAAGATGGTCGCGGAAGCCAGAACAAAACTCCTGCAGGTGCAGGAAGTGATTGCCGAACGCGAATTCCGCATTGGCCGTTTCTACTATTTGCGGCAGGCGTTTCCGGCGGCAATTGCGCGGCTGCAATCGCTGCAGGATCGTTACCCACTTTACAGCGGAGCCGATGAAACCCTGTTCCTTCTCGGGCAGGCGTACGAAGGCGAAATTGCCGTTTTGCACAAAATGGACGCCAATGAACAGCAATTGTGGCATAAGGGCAAAGTGAAAGAGGCTCAGCTGAAGGCGGACGAACTTGCGCGAGAGCGCATGTCCACCAATTTCACCTCGAAAGCAGCGGCTGCTTATTCGAAGATTCTCACTCGCTATCCCGTAATGTTGCGTTCGGATGAAGCCAAGGCGCGCCTGATTGCTCTGCATCAGCCGGTTCCCCGTCCGACCAAAGCTGCTCTCGCTCTAAACAAAGCGGAAGAAGCGAGTCGTGGCGAACAGACCATGCTGGCGCGCACTATGGGCATGATTGAGAAACATCCCGATGTAAGCGCCGCGAGCAAGGTTGGCGATCCGGCGCTGACCGATCCGACGCCTGTAAGTGCGAGTGATCTCGTCCAGCAGGCGAACGGGGGTGCAGGCGGTTCAAAGGGCGGAGAGCACTCGGCAACAATTCAGACCACAGGCAAAGGTGAACCGGGAGAGAACGAGTCGGCACCGCGATCCGATGCTCCGGTTCCTGAGAAGCCCACTCCGGCAGCAGACACTAGTGCACAGGCACCCGCCGATCCGAACGACTTGAAACCGACAGCGGAAACCCTTGATCCGAAAGCTAGTGATGCGAAAGCTAGCGACCCGAATGCCGCGCCTGATCCCAACGAACTGCAGCCGACTGCGCCTACTACTCCTCAGCCCGCACCGGCTCCCGCGCAGATCAACGACTTGGCTGGCGCAACCTCAGGCAACGATCCGCAAGCAGGCACCAATGGTAACAACGAGGCGACCGCATCATCGAACCAGGACTTGGCCGACGACAATGCCATCGCTTCCAGCAAACGCAAGAAAAAGAAGGGGCTAAGCAAGATTATTCCGATCCCCAAATCTTAATAATCCGGGGGAAAGTGCACTATCAGCACTGGCCCCTCGTAACCTGCTTAACCGTCTGCATTCATTGACTTAGCTCGGAATCCCGGTTACCTTCGGTGTTATCTCCCCTTTTCTAGCAAAGGACAAACCTTGGCGCGCACCGTACTGCTTGCCGATGACAGCGTAACCGCCCAGAACATGGGTCGTCGCATCCTCATGGACGCCGGCTATGAGGTCATCACTGTCAATAACGGCTCTGCTGCGCTCAAGAAAATCCACGAAAGCAAGCCTGATCTCATCGTGCTCGACGTTTACATGCCGGGATATGGCGGGCTTGAAGTTTGTCAGCGGCTGAAAGAGTCCGCTGAGACGATGAAAATCCCCGTCCTGCTCACCGTTGGAAAAATGGAACCTTTTAAGCCCGATGAAG
>QHZV01000297.1:0-498 GCA_003224785.1 Acidobacteriota bacterium | reverse complement strand
CTTGAGGACCGGATCGTTCCTGCGGATGGACGCGGGAATGCAAAATCCAAGAAGGCGCGCTTCTGGCACAGCGAAGATCCCGCCAAAAATTTCGACGATTCAAGCACCGAACAGATCGCATATCTTGCCGAAGTCAAGAAACGGCAAGTGTACACCGAACCTGTTGCTGCCGAAGTTTCGCACGCTGCCGAGCAGCTTTTAGCCGGTGTTCCCACAGTCGAAGAGCAAGAATCTTCCGATGCCTCAGAGAGAGCGACGCTGGCTACTGCACCTGCACCCGTTGAACCGCCTTCGTTCTTTGCCGAACCTCCGCCGGAATTTCTGGTAGAGAGAGAATCTGCGGTAGAGTTTCAGGCCGAGCCCGCATCCAGAATCGAGCCGGCAAGGCTTGAGCCGACAGTAACTGATGCAGTCTCTGCTTCAGTTGTCGAATCGGCCTCACCGTCCGAAAGCAAATCGCGCTGGGTAGCCGAGAACGTTGCGTTGACTGCTGAAGAG
>QHZV01000296.1:2923-3603 GCA_003224785.1 Acidobacteriota bacterium | reverse complement strand
ATTATTTCCTGAATATGTCCATAACGCCGGTGCAGATCGCGAATTGCCAGCAACGCATCCACACGATCCTGCAATGACTCGCCAATCCCAACAAGAATGCCTGTAGTAAACGCCACGCCCTGCTTGCCCGCCTCTTCGATGGTTCGTAGTCGTTTCGCTGGCAATTTGTCGGGAGCATTGTCGTGCGCCGCGCCGGGAGCGAGCAGGGAAGAGTTCGTTGTTTCAAGCATCAGGCCCATACTCGGAGAAACTGCCGACAGCCGCGAAATCCATTCCGCGCTCATCAATCCAGGATTAGGGTGTGGTAACAAGCTTGTCTCGCGCAGAACCAGCTCGCACATCGCTTCGAGATAATGCAGCGTCGAACGATAGCCCAACCGCCGCAACGTCTCACGTATTTCGGGAAAAAGAAGCTCAGGTTTGTCGCCGAGAGAAAACAACGCCTCCGTGCATCCCGCCTTTTGACCCGCGCGAGCAACGGCTAATACTTCCTCTGGAGTCATCGTGTGCGCGCCAGGCTGGCCGGGATCACGCCGGAAGGTGCAATAGGCGCAATAGTCGCGACACAAATTCGTGAGCGGGATGAAAACTTTGCGTGAGTAGGTAATCACGCCAGGCTTGAAACGATCACGGGCCTTACGAGCTGCAGCGAGCAAGACTGGTAAGTTCTCATCGCTAGC
>QHZV01000296.1:0-2860 GCA_003224785.1 Acidobacteriota bacterium | reverse complement strand
GGACTTGCTCGGCCATCTGATGTTGTACCCACCACTCGCAGGAAAGAACGGCGGCGCAGGTACGTCTAGCAATGATAATGGATGTCGGAGATCGGCGGAAATGAGGGCTTCGTGGTACAAATCTGATTCGGAGATGGCGCTCGATCAGGAAACATTCCGGCGCGCAATGGGCTGCTTCGCCACCGGTGTCACCGTCATCACAGTGGACTACGAAGGCGAGGTCCAGGGGATGACTGCGAACGCCTTCAGTTCGGTGTCCATTGATCCGTTGCTGGTGCTGGTCTGCGTGGACCAGAAGGCGCGTACTCATGCTCATCTGCACGCCCGCAAGCGGTTCGGGATCAACGTGCTCTCCGATCAGCAACGTGCGATTTCCGAACACTACGCGCAACCGGACCGCGATCCCGCGCGGGCGGAACAAGAGGCCGGGGCGCGCTTCGATCGCACCGCGCATGGCACTCCGGTTTTGCGAGGCGCGCTTTCCTATCTTGAGTGCCGCCTGCAATCCGCGCAGGATGCCGGTGACCACACCATCTTTATTGCGGAAGTCGAAGACGTTGTGGTGCGCGACGGCAAACCGCTGCTCTACTTCCAAGCCGAATACCGGGGCATCGGTGGCGAAATAGATTAAAACCTACTCGACGCTGAACCCATCAAGCATCTTCTGATACGTTGGCCGCAGGGCAGCGAAATCATTCTCCGGCGAAATAAAGATCAGGTAAAGGTAAGTGCCGCCGGGTCGAGGCAGCAGCACCAACCAGTCATGCTCGGTCAGTGGTTTTCCGTTTTGCTGCACTGGCGAATTGCCGAAAAGATCGGCCGATTTTCCTGAACTTCCGTTGACTGCGACCTCGTGTAGGCCTCCGTTTTGGTGCATCCCGGGATTTGACTGCAGCAGATTCTTAATTAAATCGTCCGCAACCTGGTCCAACGAACCGGCATTCACGTCTTCAACGCCGCTGACGATCACTCCATACGCAACCGCATTTTCGCTGACTCCAGCTTTCGGTGCCATGGTGAATGAATTTTTTCCAGAAGCCGTACTCCAGTTGGAAGGATAAGAAATGCTGATGCCGTTCTTGTGCATCTCGGTAAATTGTCCGCTGGGTTTGATCTGATCGAAAGTGACACTCGCCACCGTACTGCCATTTGCCGCTTCAGCGACCGCAGGTTGCGCACTTTTCGGCGTTGCGCCAGTGTCCATATTTTGCTTCGCCCAAAGCCCCTGCTTCGCTCCGTCAGAAATTTCCTGGCTGTTATAGGCCTTCACACTGCTCGCTTGCTTCTTCACATCAAGAAACGCCTGGCTACTTGATGAATGTTTCTGGGCTGGCCAGTTGCGAATCTCTTTACCAATAGCTGCCGAGCGATTGCCCGGGTTTGGATGGTCACTGAGGAACTGCGGACCGCTGCCGCCTTGTTTGGAAAGTATTTCGAAAAAATTCGCCAGCTCCATCGGGTTGTAGCCGGCCTTGTACATGATGATTGCGCCGACCGCATCGGCCTGAGCCTCGTCTTCACGCGAGTACCTCAGCAGCATCGTGCCCGCGCCAAATTGGATTCCCACGCGAGCCAGGTCTCCGAGCGGACTGCCGCCCAACGCACCGCCTAGTGCACCCAAGACCTCGGCAATCGTCCGCTTCGGAGAAGTAGCTTGCTTCGCGGAATGCTGCATGTAAACGTGCGACATTTCATGCGCCATCACGCCCGCAAGTTGCGCTTCATTCTGAGCTGCGTTAATGGTTCCAATATTGACGAACATCGGGCCGCCCGGAAGAGCGAACGCATTGATTTCCTTTTGCTGCACCACGTGAAATTCGTAAGGCCACGAATACTGCTGCGGAATTTGGTTCACGAGTTTCCTGCCGAGTCGTTGAATGTACTGTGTTTGGGGGCTCGAATCCGGCAACACCGGCATCTGCTTGTAAACCTCCGTTGCGGCTTGCAACCCAAGCTTCTGCTGGTCTTGTCTTGACATGCCAACAGCGCCGGGGTTGGGCAACTCTGGGACAGCAGGCGCGACCGTCCAGGCGGGAACGGAAGTGATGATCGCCAAAAGAACTGCCATGGCGCGATGCAAGCCAGGTGTTTTTGTCATAAGAGCTCTCATGGAGCACGAATAGAATGCCACAGCACGATAGAATACGGCGCATGACTTCGGCCCGCGAATATAAGCCACCATCCGCTGTAGAGAAAACCTTCAATCGCATCTTCGGATATATGGCAGGCCTCGGTCTTGCCCCGTCCTTCATATATCTGCTCGAAGTGAAAGGGCGGAAATCAGGCAAAACCTATTCCACTGCGGTCAATCTTCTGGAGGCGAATGGCAAGAAGTTTCTTGTGGCGCCGCGCGGCCATACTCAATGGGTAAAGAATGCAGAAGCATCCGGAGAGGTCACATTGAAAAGGGGAGCGCGGCGAAAGTTCGGTTTGCGCCCGCTGGCGGATACAGAAAAACCTGAAGTCCTCAAGCTCTATTTGACGCACTATAGGAGTGCCGTCCAGCGGTTTTTTCCTGTCGAGCCAAACGCAACGCTCGAAGCGTTCGCGCAGATCGCGGCGGACTATCCCGCATTTGAGCTGATCCCCGCCTAAAGCCATTCACCTCAGGGACACAGAGACAGCCTTTAAAATTGGAATCTGATCGTTCACAAATGTGGATTTGATCGTCTCGTTGCGCTAGTTCGATAATTCCAATGCGCAATCGGCCGACAACCCAATGGGTTTTTCCTGTGTCTCTTTGTCCCTGCGGTGAATAAGCATTTCTACTCGAGCACACTATCTTGCAACTTTTGCACCTTCCACTTTGCCGCAGCACGCAGGAATTCAACAATGATCGGGTGGGCCTTCCCAAAGTTCG
>QHZV01000295.1 GCA_003224785.1 Acidobacteriota bacterium | reverse complement strand
AGGGGCTCTGTTCTTCCAGCAGAAGGAACCTTAATCTGAACTGCTAGTCTTGCGTACTTGTACCGGCGCAATCGGTTTCTGCGCGAAGAAGTCGTGATCGTAAAGATTGCGGTACATGTGACCCGCGATCTCGGCGGCTTTCGGACCAAACGTTGGGCGTCCACCTTCCAGGAAGACGACTACCACCACGCGTCCATAGTTCGTGTTCGCGTAGCTCGCAAACCAGCCGAAGCGCGTGCCTGCTCGTGAGCAGGTACCAGTCTTGCCCAATACTTCCTCTTCGTTGAAGTTCACCAGCAGGCGTCGTGCCGTCCCATATTCGACCGCCCCGGCCATTCCGTCAGAAATTTCAGGAATCATTCCAGCAATATCGAGATGGCGCTTCACCATCGGCTGAAATCCAGCAACCTCCGCCGCAGTCGTCGGATGCTGCAGGTAATACATAGTGCCGCCGTTTGCGATCGCCGTCACCAGCGATCCCAACTGAAGCGGCGTCATCGAAATGCCCTCGCCGAACGAGCACATCTTCCCTACTCCGCCGAGCTTCGCGGAAATTTCTTCTTCCGGATAAACCCCCGCCTGCTCGCCTTCAATGTGATATCCGGCCAGCTCACCCAAGCCGTATGAGTGCGCGTAATGCGCCACTTTTTCGAACCCGAGCTGGCGACCCAGCGCCTCGAAATACGCATTGTTCGAGTGCGCCAGTGCCAGCGTCAGGTTCATGTGGCTGCGGCCACCAAGTCGAACTTCCGTTTCTTTGGTGATAATTCCTTCGCTCAATGCCGCCAGCGCGACAGACAACTTGATAGTCGAGCATGGTTGCGCGCCGCTTGAGAGCGCCAGTTTCTGATTGACCATCGCAAGAACGCGTCCACTGGTGGGTTCGATCGCGAGCACGGTTCCGTTCATATTGCCGAGCGCGTCAATCGCGGCTTGGCGAACGACTGGATCTTCTCCGGCGGTCACGTCACCGTCAGTGATGTCTTTCGCATAGGAGCTGGCGTAAAAGTGCTCGTAATAATGATGCCGCTTCAGCGACGAGACCGTGCGCGACTTGACCACCCGGCTCCGCGCCAGATGACGCATGTGCCGCCGCGCGTGCGGAGTCTCATGTACGCCGCGGGATTTCGCTCTCGGCGTCAGTGGCCGCGTGCCGATGGTCGCGGCAAATCCGGCTTGGACAAGCAAGGTGATTGAGGCAATGAAAACGACGAGGCGAGTAATTCTGGGTCTTTTTGCGGTCACTTCTATTTCCCTGTCCCCGGATTTCACATCTACTTAGATTGCACGAAGCCTGCCAGCGGCTCTATCTCTAACAACCTACATGCAATTTTCTGATCTTATGGGACTTAGCGCGAATCGCGCAATGAGAAATTGCTAATCCAGATAACACGGCACATATCTGGTAAACAGTTGAGAGTAGATGCTTTAATCCAGGTTGCACTCGAAAGACACGAACTTTGGTAACGCGCGGGCTATTACTAACACGTTAACTCAAAGGGAAAAACTTTTCACAATTAACACTTGCCCACGTGTCGTTAACCTTGCGAGGCCTGGGAACAACGGACCCGGACGCAGCAGTTTTTTGGTCACTGAACGTCTTCCGCCGCCTCCCGGTACGTTCCAAACTTCTTCGCCACCGGTTGCAGCGTCGGATAAAACTGCACGAACGAGTGCTCAACCGCAGCATTTTTCTCGTGACACGAAAAGCAAGCGTTCTTCGGATTCGCAGTTGCAGTCTTGTTATCGTCGAAATTGAAGTAAGCCCACTTGTCAGGAAGACCCGAGTCTTTCACTTCGACTCCAATTCCCATCAGTTCCGTCGTCTGAAAATTTCCATGCTTGTTGATGGACCCTTTGGTTTGCGCGCCGCGCTCTTCAACTACAAAGGTGGTCTTGTCCGGCCATCCGCCCGATTTCAGAAACTCTTGATAAGCCCATTGCGGAACGAAGACGTTCGTGAACATGTCATGACTTCCCGCAGCCGGGCTGTAGTTCATTCCCAGGCCAGAGGAGAGAAATATCCACTCGCGATAGTTCTCTGGCCGCAGCAATTCTCCAGCCTTGTTGTAGTGCGGCTTGTCAGATGGTTCATCGGAGGAGGCGGCAATCAGAATTGCGACGGCTAGGGCAGTAACAGTGCAGGCCAATGCAGTAGCAAGGAACCATCTTCGCATGTTGTCCTCCCCTGATTACAAATGGACAGAATATTGAAGTACTGACGAATCGCGAAAGAAATAGTTAGCAAAGCTTGTCTCGGCGTGCTCTGCGAGCTCTGCGATAAATGCTTTTCATTTTCACTTCGACTTCTGCTTTTTCTGCGCCTCCATCATGGCCTGAAACTGCGCCATCATAGAGTCCCACGTCGGCTGAAGTTGGTTGGGATCGCGTATCGTTTTCAGAAAGATGAGGCGAACGTCCCCGGGAAATGGAAACCCGCCAAAACTGTGCTGCTCTCCTAAACTCGGTGGCCCTCCAGCACTGCCCTGGGCAGGAATCGCCGCTGGAAGTTGAAACGCATACATGCTGCCGCCAGCCAACTCTTGATGCGAATACTGGAGAAGCCAGGGACAGTTGTGTCCGTCTTCGATCATTCCGGCGGAAACGACGGCCCACTTCCCTGCGTCTGAGGGCGTGGGTTCCTGGCAATTCCAGAACTGTGCCTTTGGAGCATAAACCTCAGGCTCTGAAAATCCGTAAAGCGTTCCACGTCTGGGAGCGCCTGGTTCCAATCGAGATTGGAATCGTTCATCAGAGCGTATCCCGGCTTGCCCATCCCAAATGCGCTGAGGTACGGAAAATAATTCGGATAAGCCCAGATAGCAACGATTGCGCATGTGAGTGCAAGGCCTGCGGTGGCCCAGCCTAAGAATCGCGCGCCTGCCCAGTCCTTGCGTAGAGCTGCAATCGCTCTCGGCAGCGGCGCCAACGTCAGAATCAGCAGCGCTATCGGCACCGCAAAATGTCGAATGCTGATCGTCAACCGGCTCAGCATGCAGGCCGCAACGAAGATCAGCAGAAACATCCATATTGCGCGCCAGTGCAAGCGCATTTCATCCGGCACCAACGCGAACCGCGCTTTCAGCTTGCGTTTTGCTATGCCCGCAACGACCGCTGCCAGCACGAGCAGCACGACAAAAGCTGTTTGAGATTTCAAAAAGAACAGGACGGGAAAATAGAACCACACTCCATGCGGATAAGAATGTCCGAGAATGAAGGTCGCCCGACTCGACATGCCCGCGAACCCTGCGAGTCCGCGTAAGTAGGTCCAAGGCGGCATCAGCAATCGCCGCAGCATCGGGGAAGGAGGAAAATGTTTCATGACGCTAAATGAATCTGTGGGCTGGTTCCAGGTGAGGACAAAATAGACCGCATAGATCACAGCGCCAGCCAGCAACGTGCCCTTTACCAGTCTCCACATTCTCCGCCGACGCCATCTGCGCCGCTCAAGTTTGTCCGCGGGTAGATCAGCTGTCGGGCGCAAACGCAGGCTCAAAATAAAAGCCAGGAAGCAAAACAACAGCAGCCCCGACGAAAATTTTGATAGCAGCGCGCCGGCGAACGCCAATCCGAACTTCAAGACGGTTGCCCGCGTCGGCGCCCGCCACATCTCGGCAAACGCCCACATTGTCAGCATCGTAAAAAGCGTAACGGCAACATCGGTGAGCACGAGTGGCCCAAAAGTGAGGAATGCAGGCGTGGTCACGTACGCCGCCAGGCACAACAGCCCTCCCCATTCACCGCCCAGTCGCGATCCGAAAACGTACATCACCCACCCCAACGCGAGCGTCAACAACAGCATTGGGAATCGCGCCCACCTTATGGTCGCGTAAGGATCGTTCCACTGCATTGCTACCGCATGCCCAAAAGCCCATTCGCCAAGATACTGATGAAAGAATCCGCGGCTGAACGTCCATGAGGCATTTGAATAGTCGGCGTGAACTCCACGAATCGCCAGCGGAATTGCTGCGAGCACCTTCGCCAACGGCGGATGCTCCTCGTTCATGCGGTAATCGAGCTTCTGCAGATAACTGACGCCCGCGCCCACGTGCGCCACTTCATCAATCGTTATTGATTCACGCCAGGCCGCTCCGCCAGCGAGTATCGCCATCAACAGCAGCAATCCGGCCGCGCACACCTTGGGCAGAGCAAGTTTTTGCAAACTCATTTGTAAAGGTTCCCCTTTTGGCGCTGGATTATTTCACAGCAATGGCAGTGACAAAGGTAAATTCTTTGTCTGAAGCAGAAGTGTTCGTTTCGGTGAGCGGCGGAGATTTACCGGCGAATGGAGGACAGTTCGCAGGCGATAACCAGTTCAGCAGCATCACCAGCTCCCGCATCGAGTTGTGATCCCGGATTTTGTTCAGAGTCTCGGACCGCCGCAGTTGCTATCTGCCTAGGCGAGAACTCTCAGTTGGGCGGTTTTAGCTGTAGTCAAAGTACCTGCAGCTATGCCTTTATCTACCGGTGTTGCACCCGCGGACACTGTCAGCAGGAGCGTCCTCCTCTAACAATCCCATCTATGGG
>QHZV01000294.1:3946-6506 GCA_003224785.1 Acidobacteriota bacterium | reverse complement strand
ACACACGGTATTGCCGTCCGTGTGCCCCTTCGGCAGCAATCCGTGTCGCGAAAGGATATGGATGGTGCCGGTGAACTCGTGGGCGCGCAGCGCAATGACGAGATCAACAGCAGTCAGTCCCGATCCAATCAACAGGACGCTTTCTTTGTTTGAGATCTGCTGGAGTTCGAGCGCGTTAAACGTCCAGGCATGAGAGATAAAGCTTGCACCCACAGAGCTCATTCCGGAGACGCGATGGCTACCCGCCGGAAAGTTGCCTAGGGCCAATACGACCTTGTCGGCTGTGATGCTTTGGCCGTCAGCTAAAATGACCCTCGCAGTACCATCCCTCTGCACGACGGATGCTGCTTCCTCTCGAATGATCTGAAGCCGGTAAGGCGATCGTCGTTCCTCTTCTCTCAGGATGGACTGTATGTACTGCCCGTACACCCGGCGGGGAAGAAAATCTTCGGCTTCGACCTCTGAGTCGTAGTTGAGTTGCGCCCAACGGACAAAATGCTCGGGATCGTCTGGGAGTGCGCTCATGTTCCCGGCAGGCACGTTGAGCAGGTGAGACGCGTAAGTTGTCGCGTATGCGACTCCGAGTCCTACAACCGGAGCTGGATCGACCAGCCTTACGGAAGTGGAAGGATCGCGCCTCAGTAGTTGCGCCGCCAGCATACAGCCGCTGAAGCCACCACCAATGATGGCTACTCTGCATTGGGGGGCATGGCGCGGGCGCAATTCAGGTGCCATCCGGGCTGTGGGACTAAGAATACCCATTAGTTTAGTAGACATTCACTTTGAGGGCCATTTCGGACCTGCTGTTGCACGCTTATCTCATCGAAAAACGCCGCTCAAGAGCAGATGTTGGTCAAAGAAATTGCACACCGAGAAAAAGTTGGAGGACGAGGTGGGAATCGAACCCAACGATGATCGGCTTTGCAGGCCGATGCCTTACCACTTGGCTACTCGTCCCCACCTGCCTTCCTTGAAATAAAAAAGCGGCAACCGCGCCAGGGGGCAAAATCGCGACTGCCGCCGGAGCAAAGGTAAGCTATTTCAGGAGTCTGCCGACTGCGTTCACAATGGCTATCTAAAAGCTGGAGGACTCCTCTCAAACTATGTCTATCGAAATAGTAGCCTATTGTCAAGTCAAAAAAGAGAGCTGCGGCCGATGCCGGCTTTAGAGGATGCGCGAGCGCTCTGCTCTTCCGCAATTGATACAATCTCGAAAATCACAAACCAACGTTCCCATGAATGACGCTTTCATCTGTGACGCGATTCGCACCCCCTTTGGCAAGTACGGTGGAGCGTTGTCCTCAATCCGTACCGACGATCTAGCCGCTCTTCCGATCGCGGCTTTGACGCAGCGTAACCAGCTGGTCGAGTGGGGTAGCCTCGACGACGTGATCTATGGCTGCGCAAATCAGGCCGGAGAAGATGATCGGAACGTAGCGCGGATGGCATTGTTGCTTGCCGGACTTCCAAAAGAAGTGCCGGGAGTCACGGTCAACCGGCTGTGCGGATCGAGTCTGGAAGCCGTCGCACAAGCCGCACGCGCCATAAAATCTGGCGAAGCTTCCCTCGTGATTGCCGGCGGCGTGGAGAGCATGTCACGCGCTCCGTTCGTTGTTGCCAAAGCCGAATCCGCATTTTCGCGGTCGGCGAAAATCGAAGACACCACCATCGGCTGGCGCTTCGTCAATCCCATGATGAAGGCGCAATATGGGACCGATTCCATGCCCGAGACCGCAGAGAACGTCGCCGAAGAGTGGCACATCTCGCGCGAAGATCAGGATGCATTCGCGTTTAGAAGCCAGCAGCGCACGCAGAAAGCGGTTCAGAACGGCACGTTAGAACAAGAAATTGTGCCAGTCACAGTCGCAGTAAAAAAGGGCGAATCACGGATTGTTTCTCACGACGAGCAGCCCCGCCCGGAAACCACTGTTGAAGGACTGGCAAAGCTGAAGCCAATTGTGCGGCCAACGGGAACCGTCACTGCCGGAAATGCGTCTGGCGTGAACGATGGCGCGTGCGCTTTGTTGATAGCGTCGCAGGCGGCAGTGACTAAGTTTGGGCTCACTCCGAGGGCGCGCATTGTGTCTTCGGCGGCAAGTGGAGTACTTCCGCGAGTGATGGGAATCGGCCCAGTGCCTGCCGTACACAAGGTCCTCGCCAGATGCCATTTGGAACTTTCGCAGGTGGACGTGATCGAACTCAACGAAGCTTTCGCCGCGCAAGCTCTGGCGGTGCTTCGCGACTTGGGCCTGCCCGATGATTCTGAGCGCGTGAATCCGAATGGCGGCGCAATCGCGATTGGACATCCGCTGGGTGCGAGCGGAGCACGCCTTGTCGCAACTGCGGTCAATCAGTTGACGCGAACTGCCGGTCGATACGCTCTGTGCACCATGTGCATCGGCGTGGGGCAGGGAATTGCGATGGTGCTGGAAAGAGCGTAAGTGCCACCGGAAAATTAGTCCGCACCACAAGCGTTCGTGTAACCTCATTACCGGTCTAAGGGGACGGTTTGAATTCCACGAAAGCCGGAAGTCCTGTCGGCAGGTCCAACCAAAGCACC
>QHZV01000294.1:0-3836 GCA_003224785.1 Acidobacteriota bacterium | reverse complement strand
CGATTTCATTGGTCGCGGCGGAACTCACTACAGCCATGCCGGTCGAAGGCGGCTTCTATCGGTGGACTCGTGCGGCGTTCGGTGATTTCTGGGGGTTCCTGGCCGGCTGGTGGAACTGGTGCGCATCGTTTTTGTTGGGCGCGCTGTATGCGGTTTTGTTTACCGATTACCTTTCCTTCTATTTCCCCGGGCTCGTCGGTTGGCGGCACTTTGCAGTTGCGGTTGCTGTGATTGCGGTCATTTCATACATCAATATTCGCGGTATCCGGCTAGTGGGCCGGATCGTCACCGCGATGGAGCTTGGGATTCTCGCGGTTGTGCTGGTGATGTGCCTGATGAGCGTAAGAATGTGGCATCACAATCCATTTCTGCCTGTCATTCCTCCGCACACGCAGCTGTTCCCAGTCTTCGGCGTCGGATTCTCGCTCGGGCTGTGGCTCTACGCAGGTTACGAGCAGGTTTCATCAGTTGCAGAAGAAGTAGAAGACCCGCAGCGAAGTTATCCGCGTGCTCTTGCTTGGGTCGTGCCGCTCTCCATGGCAACCTATCTGTTGCCAACCGCGTGTGCACTGGCGGCACTCGGAGACTGGCAGAAGTGGGGCACAGGTTACTTCTCGCAAGCCGCGACCTTAATCGGAGGTCCGGTACTCGGCTTCGCGATAACGGCCGCCGCCGGCGTAATGAATCTGTCAATTCTTAATAGCGCCATGTTGACGACCACCCGCATGCCATCGGCAATGGCGCAAGATGGATATTTGTCGCCGCCGCTTGCCCGTCTTCATCCCAAGTTCGGGACGCCGTGGATTTCGATCTTGCTTTCGGGAGTAATTTATTGCCTGCTGGCAGGCCTCCGAGTCACAGAACTGATCCCGGTATACATCTGGCTCAGAATCGCGACTTCCGTTCTGACTGTGCTTTCCGCGTGGAGACTGCGAAAAACGCGCCCAGATTTGCCTCGAGCATTTCGTATACCTTGGAAAGGCGCAGGGCTGGCCTATTCCGTGATCGCGCCTCTCGTCATCAGCGCGGTCGCATTGATCGTTCCAATTTTTTCAAAGGCCGAGGCTGACAGATTCTCATCGCACTGGGGCCCCGTGACGCTGTTACTCGGGCCTTTAGCCTACCTGGTATTTCGCCGGAAGAAGGCCGCTCAGCTGATCCAGTCCAGCACCTTGTAATACGCGCCTGCGAACGGGAGGAACCACGGCTTTCCGTTGTAAAGTCCAAGCGGCGCGCCAGGGAAGGCGATATTCGCGAATGCAATGTCGCTGGGACCGCCTGAAATTGCTTCCGCTATCTTCGTTCCGAGATAAGTTGCCATGGCCACTCCGTGACCGGCATACCCCAACGCGTAATACATGCCGTCGCTGCGGCCAGCGTGAGGCATCGTGTCGAAGCAGAAATCGAGCGTGCCTCCCCAGGCAAATTCAATTTTCGTATCTCTCAATTGCGGAAATACCTTAATCATGTCGCGCCGTAGAATTTCTGCGCTCGTTTGGATTGTGGTTTCTGTCTCCGGGAAGAACGCGGCGCGGCCTCCGAACAGCATGCGATTGTCCGGGGTCAGGCGATAATAATGAAGATAGTGTTTCGAGTCATAAATCATGCGATTGCGCGGGCTGAGCTCCCGCGCGAGCGAATCTCGCAGAGGCTCGGTCGTGATAATAAAGGAACCTATCGGAATGATTTTTTTCTGCAGGTTGGGAGTCGCGTTTGAGGTGTATCCGCTCGTCGCAATCAAGATTTCGCGTGCGAACAGATCTCCTCGATTGGTCTTGACCTGAAAATCTCGACCTGAGGTGCGAGTTATCTGCAGTGCGCGGGCATTCTCGTAGATCGAAGCTCCAGCGCGCAGCGCTGATTGCGCCAATCCAGAAACGTAACGTGCGGGGTTCAGCCCGGCGCTGGTTTCATCAACCATGCCGCCGAAGTAGATTCCCGAACCTATTTCTTCTGACAATTGACTGCGTCGCACAATCCTAAGCTGATGATTGAACTCCTTCGCGATGACTTCCGCGGACCGTGCATAGGAGTCGAAGTGCGACTGCTTGCAAGCGACCCCAAGGATGCAGAGTACATGCGCCGCGTAGCTTCGATCCCGTATCGATTGGCAAGAGTCGCTGGATCCAGTCTGACGCCGCTCAGCACCATGCCTCCGTTGCGGGAACTTGCGCCCCATCCGATGCTGTTCGCTTCGAGGACCGCGACTGTGGCGCCGGCTTTTGCCAGTGTGCGTGCAGCGGAGAGGCCGGTGAATCCGGCGCCAATAATGCCCACGTCCACGCGCGACGGCAGCTCGCCAGGAGTGCCTGTGGGCATGGAGGCTGTACCAGGCCAGTAATTGGATTCCTTAAAGCGCGTCATTTAAGCGAGCTCGCCAGCGATCGCAACTTCTCCGCGGCCAGTTCCGGAGTTATATCGCGCTGCGGATTTCCCAGCATTTCAAATCCCACCATAAATTTCCGCACTGTAGCCGAGCGCAATAGCGGCGGATAGAAATGCGCGTGGAAATGCCACTCCGGGTGCGGAGATCCGTCGCTTGGAGTCTGGTGAAAGCCCATCGAATACGGAAAGGGAACTCCGAAGACGCGATCATAGATGGAAACAATTTGCTTCAGCGCTTCCGCCAATTGCGCGACTTCGGCGCCGTTCAGCTCCGGCATGCTTCCAAGGTGCCTTCGGCTGCAAAGCAACACCTCGAACGGCCACACCGCCCAGAAGGGCACAACCGTCACGAAACCATCGTTGCCGCAGACTATACGTGATTGTTCGCTCTCTTCGATTCCTGCGTAATCACAAAGCAGACACCCGCCACGTGCAGCAGCGTATTTCTGCTGCGAGACGAGTTCGCGTGACGGAAGTTGCGGCACAGAATGCGTTGCCCATATCTGGCAATGCGGATGCGGATTGCTCGCGCCCATCATTTCGCCGCGGTTTTCAAATATCTGGACGTGCTGAATGTTTGGCATGGCCGCAAGCTCAACGAACTGTGCGGTCCATGCGCGAATCACATCTTCAATTTCCGCTATGCCCATGCTCGAGATCGTCAGATCATGCCGCGGAGAAAAGCACATCACGCGACAGATTCCAGGCTCGGCCTCAGCTACGAGCAGCCCTTTCTCATGCATGTCAACGCGAGCTGTAGGCGCGTCGTTCTGCAACGCAGCGAAGTCATTCTCGAAAACAAATGTTCCGTTGTATTGCGGATTCCGAACGCCTCCTGCACGCTCATTCCCAGGGCACAGATAGCAGGTCGGGTCGTATTGCGGGCGTTCGATGGCGGGCAGCGTCTCTATGGCGCCTTGCCACGGCCGCTTCGTGCGGTGGGGCGACACCAGCACCCATTCGTTGGTGAGCGGGTTAAAGCGGCGGTGCGATTTCTGGCTGAATTCCAATTTTGATCGGTCCAAGTGCGCAATGAACGACTTATGGTTCTCTCACAACTCACGGCTACATTACAATAGCGTGACTTCATGAGCCCCAGCGATCTTCTTCAGCGTTTCCAAAAAGAATTTCACGCCAAGCCGGAAATTTTCAATGCGCCTGGACGCGTGAATCTGATTGGCGAGCACACGGACTACAACGACGGCTTTGTGCTGCCGAGCGCGATCGGTTTTTATACGCATGTCGCTGTGTCCCCGCGTTCTGACCGCAAGCTTGTGCCGCGTTCGACTGAATTTGCGGAAAGCTACGAATTTGATCTCGATAACATGCCGCTGCATCGGCTCGGTTCATGGTGTGATTACCTGGTTGGAGTTGCATTAGCGCTGCAACAAGCGGGCTGCCGTTTCAATGGCGCGAATCTCCTGGTTCACGGTGAGGTGCCCATCGGAGCG
>QHZV01000293.1 GCA_003224785.1 Acidobacteriota bacterium | reverse complement strand
CGATTGCCTTTCTCAACAACTTTTCG
The DNA here is from genome assembly GCA_003224785.1 of Acidobacteriota bacterium. GTDB lineage: Bacteria > Acidobacteriota > Terriglobia > Terriglobales > Acidobacteriaceae > Gp1-AA145. Next base: position 5,222 of record QHZV01000293.1, on the reverse strand, counting down.
GCACGTATGCTGGACGTGCGATCGGCAGCATCCGTATGGTTCAGCAGCATCTCTGCATACACCACCTTGAGGCGTGCCTCATTCGGGAAGCGCTCAATCGCGGTAGTGAAGGTGGAAGTTGCATCTGCGATCAACCCAGCAGAAGCTTGGGCCCTTCCCAGACCCAGCCAACTCTCGCTGTCCGAACTTTGAACTTCGACGGAGTGTTTGTAAGACGTGATCGCATCGGTGAACTGAGACAGCCGGCTTTCGATGGAGCCTTTCAGATTGAAGACAGCTGCAGACTTTGGGAACAGGGTCGCCGCACGATTTGACGCGTCGAGCGCAACTGGAAGGAAATTATGCGCTTCGAGTACTTTGATCAGATCGATATAATTCGACTCATCGGCCGGGGTGAGCGCGATTGCGTGCTCAAACGCCTCGGTCGCTTCTTTGGGTTTGTTCAGTTTGTGATAGCACCAGCCAAGCTGGTTGTACATTTGAGGGGTTGCGGCAGGAGACGATACGAGTGGCAGTAGGGTGGCTTGACATTGGACGAAATGGCCCGCCTGATACTGGACGGTGGCTCTTCGGAATTGAATGTCTGGCGCATTGGCCTCGGAGCTGCTGATGGAATTGAGCAGCCGTTCTGCTTCTTCGTAATCGCCGGCTTTATTGGCAATCTCAGCCCCGAGCAAGATGGCTTTAAGCGTACTTTGCGGTGATAGCTTTTGCAATGTGGTACGCGCGTTTGCTTGCTCGTGGAGCTGGTAGTACGACAGTGCAAGAGCAGCAAGGGATTCTGGCCGCTTGCCAACTTCATCTGGCACCGAACTGAGCATCTTTGCGGCAGTCGCATAATCGCCCGAGTTCTCCGAAACCATTCCCATCAGTAACCGGGAAGACGCATCGTTCGGATTTTCTCGCAGAAGAATTTGCAATTGCTCCTTGGCTTCAGGGTAGCGATGCAACTGCCACAGGTTGGCCGCCAGGTATCGGCGCGCTGTTGAATCCTGGGGCGCCAGTTGCAGCGCCTTGCGAAAAACTGCGTTGGACTCCTCCAGCTTTTTGTCCATCGCAAGGACTGTTGCAAGCGTGTTGAGAAACTCTGGGTTGCGAGGTTCCAGGTTTACCGCCTGCCGAAGCTCATTCTCTGCGGTTGAGAGATCACCGGAGTGGGCGAGTTCCAAGCCTCGATCGGCATGGGCACGCGCAGAAGATGATTCCGCGCGGCAGAGGTCCAAAGGCATGAACGCCAGGAGGCCCAGCGCCGTGAACCAGAGCAGATTGCGTGGAGTGAAAGCCCTGAACTTCATGAGACTGCCATCAATGCGTGAGGTACGGCATTCTTGCCAAACCAAACGTGTGCCTCGCGGCAATTCAGGACGATAGCACAATGGCCAGATGACAAGACAGTTGATTTGCAGGCAGTAAATGCATTTACTATCCCTGAGCGAGGTACGGGCTCTGGGCCGAACAATTTTGGTGCCGGTGACTATGGCGTGGGCAACGATCTTAATGTCCCGTGGCGATTTTTGTCAGACCGTGTCCGGCCCAAGGTCACTGCCCAGCAGATCAGCGCAGAGAACCAGCAGAAAACTTGCTGTCGTACAACGGCGACTACTCCGGACGGCGCCTTACAATGTTGGCGTTGAACGCCGATACGGGAGATGCTGCTGGACGGCCGGGTTGAAGCATTAATCGTGGTAGAGCACAGGTTCATCGCAGCATACCGGGCGTGGATGACCACTGCCCCACGTCCATGTCATAGAAGCGAGGTGTTGATATCGATGCGAAGAATTGATTCGGCATACCAGAGGAGCTTTAGCGCGATTATTTTTCTGTTCTTGCTTATGACTGGTTTTGCGCACGCGCAGATAGGCAAAATCGGTACCGTGCATATCGATGCCACTCCCGGTCATGTCATCAACTCGTTTGATCCTGACAGCGCACTGGGGAGTTCTCTCGATGTGCTTTCTCGCATGGACATCAATGCCGTATTCACTCCGCACATTATTCAAGAGTCCCTTTCGGCCGGATGGGGACCGATCACGTATCGCAATAACACTGAACTGCGCATGGCCGCCTGGCACTGGAACGCAAACGGCACCTGGAGCGACGCCGCGCATCGCAGCGGTTATTTCACTGGCAGCACTGAACTGAAAGAGCCGATCAAGTACATTCTGGCGTACGGGTTGCCGCATCGAGGATTTGCAACCAGCGGCGACCGGCCCATTCCCGCCGAGAACTTGAGCTATTGGAAGAGCAATCCTTATTTAACCAGCAAGTTCACCGGCGAAAGTGACGCGCTCCATCCGCAATGGGTGGTAGTTGATCTCCAGAGCGAAAAGCAAGTGGACGCGGCACGAATCGTGTGGGCTGATCCGTATGCAACCACCTATCAAGTGGAATATTGGGACGGAACTGATGCCCTGAATTTCGACGCTGGACCTAAGGGGGAATGGAAGGTCTTCCCTTCCGGCAAACTCAAAAATGCGCACGGCGGGACTGTGACTTTGAAGCTGAGCGCGCCGAAGATCTCGACGCGTTTTGTTCGCATATTGATGACCGAGTCTTCGAATACATGCGACGAGCATGGCTCTACCGACATCCGCAACTGCGTTGGCTATGCGATTCAGCAGATTTCCCTAGGAACAATTGATCACAAGGGTGCCTTCGCCGAGGCGCCGAAGGATCCGTCCGACAAGTTGACGACGTATTGCGTCTCGTCAATTGACCCTTGGCATTCGGACGAAGATGCAAAGGATGACGGGACGTATCAGCACACTGGTTTCGACACGTTTCTTACCAGCGGCATTACAAACAATTTGCCAGCGATGATTCCTGTCACCATGCTGTATGGCACGCCGGATGATGCGGCAGCCCAAATTGCGTATATCGAGAAACGTGGATATTCCATTGGCTACATCGAAATGGGCGAAGAACCGGACGGCAAGCACGCAATGCCTGAGGACTACGCCGCGCTATACCTTCAGTGGGCGAGCGCGTTGCATAAAGTTGATCCAAAGCTGAAGCTCGGCGGCCCGATTTTCGAAGGCGTGAATGAAGACATTCGCCTGTGGCCGGACGCTCAGGGACGAACATCGTGGATGGGAAGATTCATTGGCTATTTGAAAGAGCATGGCCGGCTCGGCGATCTTGCGTTTGTGTCGTTCGAGCACTATCCCTTCGAGCCGTGCACCATCACCTGGAAGACGCTTTACACGGAGCCGCAGTTGATTAAACACATTCTCCAAGTGTGGAGGGATGATGGGGTCCCGCAGAATGTGCCCCTGATGGTGACGGAGAATCATCTTGCTGCGCAGCTTACCGGGCCGATGACGACGATTTTCGCCGCGCTCTGGCTGGCGGACAATGTTGGCTCGTTCTTTGAAGGAGGAGGCGCGGCCTTCTACCATTCTCCAATTCAACCTCAAGGAGTGCAGAACACGTGCCTGGGTTGGTCGTCGTGGTCGAATTTCGTTTCCGACGAAAAATACAACATCAAGGGTTACACGTCCCCTTACTATGCCGCGCACATGATCAATTTGGAATGGGTGCAGCACCGCGCGGGCATGCATCGCATGTTCTCGTCTTCAACAGACATAAGGGACGAGGAGGGAAATGTGGTGGTCACTTCTTATGCTGTGCTTCGTCCAGACGGAAACTGGTCGGTGATGCTGGTAAATCGAGACGAAAATAACCCGCATACGATTCGCGTTTCGTTCGATGCTGCGGCAGGAAAGCCTGGCGCTTCCTTTTCAGGGCCCTTAACATTGGTGACCTTCGGCAGCGAGCAATACGTGTGGATCAACGACGGGCCGAATAGCCATCCTGATCCGGATAATCCGCCCGTCACTACGAATATTGCGTCAGGCCCGGATACAACGTACACACTTCCCAAAGCGTCGGTTTCGGTGCTGCGTGGGCGGGTAGAGGGTCTGCAATAAATCGCAACGGGCTATGCACAACCCGAGGAGGTCGCCCCAATGTCTCACGCACTACTTCTCGCAAATTGGGTGGTTTCACCAAGAATGTGAGCGCGTGAGAACGCTGGAGCACCAAGTCAGGCTAGAAGAGCGTGCTTGCCCTCCTGAACGCTATTATCCATCATCGGTTAACGAAGCAAGTAAAACGGAATAAGCCACAGATCACTCATCTTCACAATTCGGCTCCATTGACAAACGACACTGGCTGCCCCCGCTTGGTGCTTCTAAGGTCGATTGGTGACAAATCGCGTCTCTGACAATGTCGGCGGTGTCAAGCGCTTTTCGCGCACACAACTGCGATGCACTCGGAAAAGAGCGCCATTTCGCTCTCGTTGAAAAAGTGCTGTTCCAACCAAGGCTCGCCTCGTAATCTCTCTCAGGTCAGGAACTCGGTCCGACCCAAGCATCTCTTCGGTCCGCAACTGCGATCATGATTACTAGTTCAGACTCCCCGTAGATGGGGAGCGGGATGCCCAATCAATTACTCGATGTACGCTTGCACACCATCGCGATTTCCGGGCTGTCCCGCGTGCGAACCGAACTTCTGCAACTGCTCGTAATCCTGCCCCTGGCGCCACATCCAGTACAAGGGAACCGCCAGTCTGCGTGCCATCGCTCCAAACATAATCAAGCCCAGTGGTACGAAAAGCTTTCTGCATGAAAACATAAAGGCTTCCTCCAATTATTGATATTGCAAAATCGCTTGCGCCTCTTATGCCGTGATATTCGGTCGCACCCGCATGTGACGGAAAATCGTCTTCGTGCGACGTGCGCTCACCGGCAGCACCTCAGAGTGACAGCGAGTGCAGTTCCGTTTGTAAGCATCATCCGCAGATACCGCAGAGTATGCACCCAATGCATCGGATGCACACGAGCCGCCCTAGCAGCCATTCTCGACGGACGGCATCGGTACGACGAATCGAAAAGGTGCTACTTCGACGCTTTAAAGATTTATCGCCGCGAGTACGGCGCGAGCCATCCCGAAATCGCAGTGGTTCTGAACAATCTGGGTGCGCTCTATCATGCAACAGGGGGACCGAACATTGCCGGATCATACTATCGGGCTGCGTTGAGAATGAAACGGCGGGAGCTTGGCGCGTCTCACCCTGATATGGGTGTACCTATGAACAATCTGGCCATGCTTTATCGCCAACAAGGCAGGTGTGAACTCGCTGAATCGTGGTTTAAGAAAGCCCTGCGAATACTAGACTCTTCACTTGGAAGTTCACATCCCGCCACAAGAGAACTGGGTAA
>QHZV01000292.1:3056-4329 GCA_003224785.1 Acidobacteriota bacterium | reverse complement strand
ATCCTCCAGCGACAGCGGCTTCTTGCGTGTATTGCGAGCCATCAGCTTGAGCACTCCAGCGCTTCGATAATGGCGTCATGAAATCGCGGCCGCAATTCCTTGATCGCATGGTTCGAGCAGTCCGGCCAAGTACGATTGGTGAGCAGCGTGACGGATAACTTGCGATCCGGATCAATCCACAATGAAGTGCCGGTGTAGCCCAAATGTCCAAAGGCTGATGACGAAAAACTTTTTCCCGATTGAGATGGCGAAGACGGGGTATCCCACCCCAAGGCACGGGAGGTTCCAGCAGGTTGAGCTTCTCGCCGCGTGAAGAACGTTACAGTTTCAGGTCGCACAATTGGCGCTCCGCCGGTCAGCATAGCGTGAGCAAACGCCGCCATATCGCGTGCCGTCGAGAAGAGCCCCGCATGTCCAGCCACTCCGCCCATCACGCTTGTGTTTTCGTCTTGTACTTCGCCTTGAATGATTCGCTTGCGAAATGCTCTGTCATCCGCCGTCGGTGCAATCTTAGACGTCCAACTCGTCGGAGGATTAAACGTCGTATGCGCCATGCCCAGCGGACCGAATATTTCTATCTGACAGAAGCGGTCGAGGGATTGTTTCGCGATGCGTTCGAGGGCCACGCCAAATAGGATGAAGCCGATGTCGCTGTATTCCGCATGAGTTCCGGGGTCAAATTTCAGCGCAACCGAGGACGCTCCCTGCAGAAGCGCGTCTCGTGTTGTAGCGCGAAGATAGAGTTTCTCGTACGCAGGTAAGCCTGAGCTGTGGGCCAGCAGCATGCGAAGCGTAACATCGCGCCTTCGCTTGTCCTCTCCGGCAAATTCGGGGATGGTGCCCGAAAGCGGCGCCTCCAGGTCAAGCAGCCCGCGATCATACAGGATCATTGCTATGGTTGTTGTTGCGACTACCTTGGAGACGGAAGCGAGATCGAAAATAGTGTCGGTCGCGACCGCCGGAGAATCGGACTCGTAAGTAAATCGGCCCAGCGCTTTGAGCGCCACCAGCTTCCCTAAATGTGTGATCGCGACCGACGCGGCAGGGAGTGCCCTCTCCTCGATGCCGTTATCTAAGATTTGGAATGCGAGTGAAAAACGTTGCTCCTGATCCTCAACTTCAGATCGCAGAGTAGTGGCCGAGGATGGGTTTGTTTTACTCAAGAAGGTTGCGCGTACTGCGCCAGTTCCAGCTAGCAGCAGGATAAAACAGCGCAACGGATATCGCAGTGGCACTGATGGCACCCCACCGCTCGTAACTTGATCGTGCCTGC
>QHZV01000292.1:0-2887 GCA_003224785.1 Acidobacteriota bacterium | reverse complement strand
CCACCCGGCAGCCGATGACCGCTGAAACAATTTTCGATATCGCATCCTTAACCAAGGTGGTCGCGACTACGCCCGCCATAATGCAATTGGTCGAGCAGGGCAAGGTTCGTCTCAACGATCCGGTAGCGAAATACATTCCGGAGTTTGGACAAAACGGCAAAGGCGATATCAGTGTTCGCGACTTGCTTACCCATTTTTCCGGACTGCCTCCCGATCTGGACCTTAGTCATCCATGGGCAGGACGCGATGTTGGTTACAGCATGGCGTTCAGCTCCACGCCGATTTCGCCGCCGGGCACGCGATTTATTTACAGCGACATCAATTTTATTGTGTTAGCAGCTCTGGTCGAGCGGGTCAGCTGGGTGCCGTTTGATTCCTATTGCTCGCAACACGTTTTTAGTCCGCTGGGCATGGAACATACTCGGTTTCGTCCGCCCAGTGAGTGGTCGCCGCAAATTGCTCCCACAGAATATGACGAGCGTGGCCAGATGCTCCACGGCACGGTCCATGATCCTACGGCACGTCGCATGGGAGGCATCGCCGGACACGCTGGAGTTTTTTCGACCGGCGATGATCTAGCAAAGTTTGCGCAAGCCATGCTGGACGGAAGCTCTGTGCTTTCCCCGCTCGCCATTACAAAGATAACCACTCCGCAGCAGCCACCCGCGGCCCCGGTGTTGCGGGGCCTGGGCTGGGACATAGATTCTCCCTTCTCCTCAAGTCGCGGCGAGTTTCTGCCCGTCGGCTCGTTTGGGCATACGGGATTCACCGGCACCTCACTTTGGATTGATCCCACTACTCGCACTTATATTGTTCTGCTCACGAATTCGGTCCATCCTCGCGGAAAAGGATCGGCGATCTCCTTGCGCGCCAAAATTGCGACAGCCGTCGCAACCGCAATTCCGCTGACCGCAACCGAGCAGGAATCTCTGCGCTGGAAAGCAATTACGGGCTACAACGAAGCGCAATCCGCAGAGCATCATCTCTTCGGGCGCAACGGATCGGTAAGGGCGGGAATTGACGTTCTCGAACAGCAGGAGTTCTCGCCGTTAAAAGGTAAGCGCGTTGGAATACTGACGAACCAGACCGGGATTGATTCTGCTGGTCGACGCACGATTGACGTTCTGGCTCACGCAGCCGGCGTTCAGCTAAAAGCAATTTTTAGTCCCGAGCACGGCGTGACTGGCGAACTCGATACCGTCAAGCTCGGCAACTCACGCGACACCGCGACTGGCATCCCTGTTTACAGCGTGTACGGCGGAACCGATGCGGCACGCCGTCCTTCACAAGAAGTGCTTAAGGACTTGGACACGGTCGTGATTGATCTGCAGGATGCCGGCGTGCGCTTCTATACCTATGAAACCAGCGTTGGGTATTTTCTTGAAGCCGCCGCGAAGGCCGGAATTTCCGTGATGATACTGGATCGTCCCAACCCGATTGGTGGCGCGTTCGTACAAGGGGCCATGTCCGAACTCGGTCGTGAGAATTTCACCGACTACGGTCCAATTCCCGTTCGCCACGGAATGACTTTGGGTGAACTGGCGCAGATGTTCAACACCGAGCACAACATTCATGCCAAGCTCACTGTGGTCGCAATGCAAGGCTGGATGCGCGGCGATTGGTACGATTCAACCGGTCTGGAGTGGACGAATCCTTCTCCGAATCTGCGCAGTCTGATCGAGGCGACGCTTTATCCTGGAGTGGGTTTGGTTGAAGGTACCAATATTTCCGTTGGTCGAGGTACAGATACACCGTTTGAAGTCCTGGGCGCGCCCTGGATCAATGGCCGCGAGCTGGCGGAATACTTGAACGCACGTCAAATCTCAGGCATGCGATTTGTTCCCCTGACATTTACTCCATCATCGAGCAACTATGCTGATCAATTGTGTCATGGAGTGAACCTGGTTCTAACCGATCGTGATTTTCTGGATGCGCCAGAACTTGGCATCGAGCTGGCGTCAGCTCTTCAGAAGCTTTATCCAAAGCAATGGCACCTTGAAAAGATGATGGAAATCCTGGTTAATAGGGCGGTGTATGACTCGCTTCTGCGCGGGGATGACCCACACCGCATTGCTCTTAATTGGCGCGACGAACTTGCCAAGTTCGAGCGCGTCCGCGAGCAGTACCTCATCTACAAATAAATCGGCCAGCTTTGCACAATCCTGGCTGACAAAGTTGTTCACCTTGCCACCATTTCTCCGTAAAATGGTTCAACGTTGTAAGGAGTAGTTCCCCTGATGCAGCTTGGCAACCTCAAAAACCTGCCCGCAAACTCGTTTTACCGCTGCGCCGGCCCCAATTGCGGCATGTTGAAACGCACCAACGATCGATGGTGGTTAATGTGGACCTCGGCTGTGAATTTCAATCAGCCGGTGCTGTACATCTGCGCATGGGATGACGAGATTGCCAATCGCGAGGGCACGCTCCACGTCTGTGGCGAACTTTGCGCGCAGAAGCTGCAATCCCAGTTTATGGGCAACATCAGGGAGAGCCAGTTGAGGCGGATCAGTATGGGTGGTTAACGACCCGGGCAATCGCTCATTTGCTGATGGCAAAGCGGAAACTCCGCATGCGGTTCACTCTGATACCAATAGGCGACCGAGGAGAAATTATCTCCACGATCATTCGCGTGGCCGTGCTCAATCGTCGCGCGAAGTGATTTTGTAAATGGAATGGGCGAATCGAGGTGGAACCTGTACACCGACCACTTTGAGTCTTTCTTTTCCGGGCCGACCACCGGCGCCCCGAACAACCCATACGAAAATGGTTTTCCGCCGAAGTCCCAAGCGCCAAGGAAATAGTCTTCCGTACCTGTGCCATTGATGGATGGCAGTTTCTGATCATCAATAAAAAACATGTCGTCGCCTTCTCCCCACCAGCCATCGGC
>QHZV01000291.1 GCA_003224785.1 Acidobacteriota bacterium | reverse complement strand
TCCAGATCCGTGAGGTTGACATGAAGGCTTAGCGGAAAAGTTTCGGAGCAATTGAGAGGCGGATGAATAAGGTTCGAATTAACGATCTAGCAAGAGAGCTGGAAGTAAAAAGCAAAGCAATTCTCGATGTGCTGACCGCAGTTGGGGTCACCGAGAAGAAAACTCATTCCAGTTCGCTGGAAGAGCACGAAGCCGAAAAGGTTCGAGCGCACTTTCGCGCCTCCGGAGAGAGTTCAGGCGCGTCGAGGTCTGCACGCCAAAGTCGTGTTGAACCCGATGGCATCAAGACCAAAATTGATCTCTCGCACATTTCCAAACCCGGCGATGTGCTCAAAGCAATTATTGGTAAGCAACAGCCGGCGCAGCCCGCGGCTCCTCCGGCGCGTCCGGTAACGCCCCCGCCAGTTCAAGATGCAAAGCCTGCTGCGCCACCGATCGCGAAACCTACTGTGCCGCTATCACCGGCGCCGGCTACCAGTTTGCCTCGGCCAGCGATTCCAGCTTCGCCGCCCAGACCGGCGAGTCCAACAATCGTTGTGTCACCGCCTTCAGTTCCACCGACGACACCAGCAAGCCCGCGCATCGTTGCTCGGACACCGGCGAGTCCGGCAGCACAAGTTGTACGTCCGGCACCACCTAACGCTCCTCCGGCACGCCCGCAGACGCCGGGGCCGCGAATGATTGTTCCGCAAACTGGCCCACGTCCGGTTTATAAGGCGCCTCCGCCTGCTCCGCCCCGTCCGGGACAACCAATCGCAAACCGTCCAATGCCTGGTCGTCCGGCGCCTGGGCGCCCGGTTCCTGGACAGCCAATTTTCCAGCGCCCCCGACCAATGGGTGGCGGCGCGCCAGGTACTCGTCCACCGCTTCGTCCCGGCGAACGGCGTCCAATGCACCCCACGCGCCAAGGCGCCTCTGGGCCGCGTCCAATCGGAGTTGGGCCCGGGCTTCCGCCTCCGGGGACGACGCGCCCAGGTAGCCGTCCTGGTGGTCCATCAAGAAGGCCCGGACAACGTTATGTTCCGCGCGGGGTAAAAGAAGGCCCAATGAAGGGCTTTGTTCCGCCGCCACGGCTTTCTTTGTCGAACGAGCCGTTGCCCATCACGCGGAGCATCACTATTGCCGAGGGCATCAGCGTTAAAGATTTGGCTGAGAAGCTGGAGATTCGCGCGAAAGATTTGATCGCACGGCTGCTGGCAAAGGGTGTGTTTGCCACCATCAACCAAACTCTCGACGCTGAGCTGGCTAGCGAGATGGCGCGCTTCTTCGGCGCGGAGACGAGCATTATCAGCTTTGAGGAACAGGCAGCGAAGGAAGTCGCCGAAACTTCTGCTGGCGAGCAAGGGTCAGCTCCGGAGGGAGGGCCGCGACCGCCCGTGGTTACGATCATGGGCCATGTGGACCACGGCAAGACCACTCTGCTTGATTCCATTCGCTCAACCAACGTGGCTGAAGGTGAGGCTGGCGGAATTACGCAGCACATTGGAGCGTACAAAGTCTCCATGCTGGACAAAGATTCGCCGGCGTACGGACGGGAGATCGTGTTTCTCGACACTCCCGGTCATGAGGCCTTCACTCGCATGCGTTCGCGTGGTGCGAAGGCCACGGACATTGTTGTGCTGGTGGTTGCTGCCGACGATGGCGTAATGCCGCAGACGATCGAGGCCATCGATCACGCGCATGCCGCTGAAGTCCCGATCATAGTTGCGGTGAACAAGATAGATAAGCCCGGCGCGCTGCCTGATCGAGTGAAGAAGCAACTGGCCGATCGCGGCTTGATGCCGGAAGATTGGGGTGGCAAGACCGTTTTCGTTGACGTTTCCGCAAAGCAAAAGACGAACTTAAATCTGCTCCTCGAAATGATCTGCCTGGTTGCTGACCTGCAGGAACTCAAGGCGAATCCAGATCGTCCTGCGACTGGCGTGGTTCTTGAAGCAAAACTCGATCGCGGACGCGGCCCTGTAGCCACCGTTCTCGTTCAAAACGGTACGTTGAGCACCAGCGACAATTTTGTTGTTGGCAACGTCTATGGCAAAGTCCGCGCCATGTTCGATGATCGCGGACACCAGATGGAAAAAGCTCCGCCATCCACCCCTGTCGAGATTTTAGGCATGGAAGGGCTTCCGCAATCTGGAGATCAGTTCCTGGTTGTTGCGGATCGTGACAGAGCGCGTGGCATTTCAGATTATCGAGAGCAAAAGTTCCGCGAAGCTACGCTGGCTAAGAGCTCTCGCGTTTCGCTCGAAGGCTTGGCCGAGCAGATGAAGACGGCCGGAATTAAAGAGCTGAACATTATTCTGAAAGCCGACGTGCACGGCTCAATTGAAGTGTTGAGCGATCTGCTTGGGAAGATGTCGAACGACAAGGTGCGGCTGAAAGTTCTACGCGCCGGCGTGGGCGCAATTACCGAGAGCGATGTGCTGCTCGCGTCGGCTTCCAACGCAATCATCATCGGATTCAATGTCCGGCCAGAGCGTAAAGCGCAAGAACTCGCGGAACAGGAAGAAGTCGATATCCGACTGCACTCGATCATTTACGAGCTGCAGGATGAGATCAAGCGCGCCATGACCGGCCTGCTTGAGCCGACCATTAAAGAAACCTATCAGGGCCGCGCTGAAGTGCTCGACACGTTCCGTATCCCGAAAGTGGGCACGATTGCCGGATGCCGCGTCTCTGATGGCTTGATTAAGCGTGACTCCGAGGTCCGGCTGCTGCGGGACAACGTGGTCATCTTCAAAGGCAAAGTCGGATCGCTGCGCCGCTTCAAAGACGATGCCAGCCAGGTCACGAACGGCATGGAGTGCGGTATCTCGATTGCCAATTACGGCGACATCAAAGTTGGCGACGTGATAGAAGCATTTGTGACCGAGCGCGTTGCCGCGGAAGTGATGGCGTAATCGGTGGCTGGTGATCGGTGGCCGGTTAGGTTTTACTGACAACCGGCAACCAGCCACTGACCACTATGGTCGCCCTTCTCACCCTCGAACTCCAAATCGAGCACGCACAATCCCTCAAAGACAAGCGGCAAGTTGTACGCAGCATGAAAGACAAGCTGCGCGCGCATTTCAACGTCGCGACGGCCGAACTCGATTCATCCGGACTGTGGAACCGGGCCACTATCGGCGTGGTGAGCGTATCCGATTCCCGCGATTATCTCGACGGACTGATGAAGCACGTCGAGCGGCAGGCCATGCGGATCGCAAATAACGCAGGGGCCGAGGTGACGGATTCGTTTGTCGAGTTCTTGTAGGTGACGCCACAAAAGCGGAACGCACGTCACGGAAGCAGTCGTCGAGATTGTAAGCACGCACCCGCTGAGCCGCCCTGGTCATACCATAGGCGTCAGAGTCGTCGGTGCAGAAAGCTCGGTAACCCGTGACGCCAGGCCAGACCGGAACGACGGTAAGCTGGTAATGGAGAATCATTCGGTTGCATTCGGTTCCGTATCTTGCGCAGGCCACAAAATCCTGATTCTTCGCATCATTCCTTTGACGAGCCGTTGACTACAATTTCTGATATTCTCATCCGTTTTATTCGGACATCAAAGAAGAT
>QHZV01000290.1:2627-3383 GCA_003224785.1 Acidobacteriota bacterium | reverse complement strand
GGCTTCTTTTAATGAAAAAGCAACTCCTCGAAGTCCGCGTTAACGGCCGCACGCACGAGCTGGCCATCGAGCCGAATCGGCTGCTGCTCGATGCGTTGCGCGTGGACCTGCAGCTAACCGGCTCCAAACGCGGCTGTGACGATTCCTCCTGCGGCGCCTGCACGGTGCTGGTTGACGGCACCCTGATGCTTTCATGCACTATGCTAGCCGCGAGTTGCGAAGGGCAGGAGATCACCACCGTTGAAGGCATAACCGAGCATGGCGCGCTCGCAGCAATCCAAAAAGCTTACCGCGACTGGTGCGGCGCGCAGTGCGGCTTCTGCACTCCCGGCTTCATGATGACCGTTACGCACTTACTCGCCACAAATCCGACTCCCAGCGAATCCGAAATTCGCGAAGCGCTTAGCAGCAATCTTTGCCGCTGCACCGGCTACAGTCAGATGTACGGAGCGATCAAAGCGGCGATTGAGGCCGAGCAGAAGGGAATGGCGATCGTAAGCTGGAAGAACATTTTCGACCCCGACAGCGGTTCGCTGTTTGATATCCATGTTCTCGGAACCACAGCGCATGATTGGCAATCATTCTTGAATTATCTTTCGACAAATTATGAAGTCGCTTATTCGGAAGACGGGGTTCCCAGGACGGTACCTCCGATCGAAACCATCTTCGAAGCCAGGCGGAACGCCACACCGCTACTGCAGATCAGAATGCACGGGTACACAATTGATTGTCACTTCTTTGCAAGTGACGCCATTG
>QHZV01000290.1:0-2572 GCA_003224785.1 Acidobacteriota bacterium | reverse complement strand
GACGAGATAAATTCGCAAGAGCGGGCGGAATCCGCACTTGCTTTTGTTGCTGACATAGCGCGGGTTCTGCGCAAAGAAGTCCTCCTCACTCCGGAGTACGGCACCGCGAATGAGACAGAACTAAGGAGGATGGCCCTCGCATCCGTCACTCCTTCAGGGTCATTGTCGGTCCGCGCCGATTTGGCCGACGACCAACGACGAATGACCAACGACGTTTTATGACCTCCTTCTCCATAATCGGCAAGCCCATCGCCATGGTTGACGCCGCCGGCAAGACTACCGGCGCTGGCAAATACACCGATGACCTGGCCCTCCCGGGCATGCTGATCGGCAAGATTCTGCACTCGCCGCATCCGCATGCGCGTATCAAGCGTATTGACACAAGCCAAGCCGAGAAGCTGGATGGAGTCGTAGCAGTCGTCATCGGCGCAGACGCTCCGAATACCTACGGCATCCTTCCCGTCGGCCATGACGAACACGCACTCGCCGTGGACAAAGTCCGCTACGTCGGAGACAACATCGCCTGTGTTGCCGCCGGGGATGAAGCCACCGCGGAAAAGGCACTCGAGTTGATTGACGTCGAATACGAGCTGCTGCCGGCCTACTTCGATCCCGAAGAATCCATGAAGGCCGCGCGCGATCTGATTCACGACAACAAGCCGCACAATACCGAAAAGGACTACCACCATGTCTTCGGCGATCCTGAGAAGGGATTCGCGGAAGCCGATCACATCGAAGAAGCGCGTTTTATAGCAAACGAAGTCACGCACGCTGCCATGGAACCGCATTCAACTCTGGCGGCATTCGAACTCGATTCCCAAACTGGACGGCCTGGTCGCTTAACTGTCTGGTCCTCAACGCAGGTTCCGTACTACTTGCAGCACAAGCTTTCGCTCGTCCTCGAGATGCCGATGTCGCAGATTCGCGTGATCAAGCCGCTCGTCGGCGGAGGTTTTGGAGGCAAAAGCGAAGTCATTCCGCTTGAAATCATCGCCGCAATCGCAGCTCGCAAGGCCAAGTGCCCGGTAAAAATCACCTACACCCGCGAAGAAGTGTTCTGGGCGCATCGCGGACGCCCGCGCACCATTATTGATTTGAAAACTGGCGTGAAAAACGATGGCCGGATCACCGCCGTCAAAGCCAAAGTGATTCAAGATGGCGGCGCTTACTGCTCCTACGGCGTCGTCACGATTTTATATTCGGGCGCGTTACTCGGCGCTCTCTACGATATCCCGAACATTCAGTACGACGGCTACCGCGTGCTCACCAACAAGCCCGCGTGCGGCGCCATGCGTGGGCACGGCACCGTCAACGTTCGCTTCGCCTTCGAATCGCAGCTGGATGAACTTGCCGCAAAGATAAATTCCGATCCCGCAGAAATTCGCCGGCGTAACCTGCTCCAGCCGCCGTGTATCACCGTCAACGGACTCCGCGTGCAAAGCTATGGTCTTCCCGAATGCATAGATAAAGTCGTCGAGCGCTCCGGCTGGCGCGAGCGCAGAGGCAAGCTCTCGAAAGGCCGAGGGCTCGGCCTCGCGTGCAGCCACTACGTAAGCGGCGCGGCGAATTCGATCATCCGCTCCGACATGCCGCACTCGACTGTCAACATCAAAATTGATCGCGACGGCGGAGTCGTGGTTTACACCGGAGCTTCAGAAATTGGCCAGGGCTCCGACACCATGACCGCGCAAATCGCCGCTGAAGTTCTCGGCTGTTCGCTCGGGCGCGTGAAAGTTATCGCCGCAGACACTGATCTCACACCCATCGATATCGGCTCGTACTCCAGCCGAGTGACCTTCATGGCGGGAAATGCCACGCTTCGTGCTGCGCAGGAAGTTAAGAAGCAGATCGCGTCTGCCGCGGCGAAGAAGATGGACTGTGATTCGGAACAACTAACATTTCGAGATGATGTAGTACTGAAAAACGGGCCCAAAAGTCAAGACTCCCACTCTGTCGCAAACAACGCGACAATGGTGAGGCAACCCAATGAAACTTCAGCCAGCGTTTCTGGCCGAGTCGAAGGCCAAATTCTGCGCGGGTCTTTTCAGCAGAAGAGAAAAGAGGAAGGCCCCAAGGACTCAATGTCGTTTGAAGAGGCCGTTGTTGCCGCCATCGACTTTCATGGAGCGCTGACTGGCACTGGTTCTTACGCTCCTCCGCCCGAAGCGCGCGGCGGCAAACACAAAGGGGCAGGCGTCGGCCCCTCGCCGGCATACTCGTATTCCGCCCAGGTCGCCGAAGTTACTGTGGACGAAGAAACCGGCGAAGTGGCAGTCCACAAAGTCTGGGCCGCACACGACTGTGGACGCGCGTTGAACCCCGTTTCAGTCGAAGGACAGATCATAGGCTCAGTCTGGATGGGAATGGGCCAGGCGCTCACCGAAGAGATGATCTGGAAAGACGGCCTTCTCATGAACCCGGGGCTGCTTGAATATCGCAGTCCGTCGTCGGTGGAATCACCGGAGGTCGAGCCGATTATTGTCGAGAGCCTTGATCCCGAGGGACCGTTCGGAGCAAAAGAATGCAGCGAAGGATCGCTGGCGGCTACCATTCCCGCAATCGCTAATGCCAT
>QHZV01000289.1:1752-4646 GCA_003224785.1 Acidobacteriota bacterium | reverse complement strand
TGGATCGCACTGTACTCCGCCGACGTATCCCCAAGGGACGTAAAGCTTGCCGCCCTGGTTGTAGCGGACCTTGCACACGCCTGGCTGGCCCTCAAGGATGGGACAACAATGTCCACAGGCAAAACAACGAATGCGATTGCGATCAATCGGCTCGTAAAGCTCGCCTTCACGGACGTGCTGATTCAGGACTTCACGCAGAGTGGACACGATAAACAGCTCTCTGCCCCCATTTTAGATCGGCTATTAAGGGGATGGTGAAGCTATTCGACCGATTCGCCGCCGATATGGTGAGAGTGAAGCCACTTGTCGGCTTCGCGATGTTCGGCAGCCCGCTGAGCATCGCTCAAATATGAAGAGCATTCCATGACCATCTGCTGCACAGATTGTTCTCCACCGGCTTGCGCAAGTAAGCCCCAGTAGTAGGACTTGCTGCAGTCCTTTGCAGCGCCACGTCCGGCCCAATACCAGAGGGCCAGTTTTGCCTGCGCGCGAACATCGCCTTGCTCCGCCGATTGACGGAACCACGACATAGCTTCGTTGTAGTTCTGCTTCACGCCATCGCCCGTCCCGTAACGCATTCCCAAAGCATATTGTGCGGAGGCATCGCCCTTGAGCGCGTACTTGGTCAGATCTTTAACGCTGGTGCCCAGGTACTGTTCGCGCTCCGGACTGGCTTCGGCAGAGGGAGCAACGGAGTGAGAAATGATCCGTGCAATACCTTCTTTGATCCAGGGCTTGCTGAGCCAGATCGCAATAAACAGTGCCGACGTTCCCACGAGGAAGAGAGCGATCTTGCGACCAAATGATGGAATCCGCGCGGCAAATTCCTGGTCCTGAAACGAACGCATGGCGGAAGCAAGCAGATTCGTCTCGGGCTCATCGGATGGAGGCGCAACCGCGAGAACATCGGGCCGCGCATGCTCGGCACGACCAACCGCCTGCGCAATAATCCGGGCAAGGCGCTCCAGAACGTTGCAGTCGTTGTCCCAAAAGGCAGCGATTTCCGGAGAAAACACTTCCAGAATCCCAATCACTTCGCCAGTGCGCCGTTTGACCGGACAGGCAATCAAGGACCGAATCCCGAGCGCGCGGCAACTCTTGCGATCTACGCGTGAGTCAGTCTGCGCATCGTCGCACTTGAGGGTTATGGCAGAGCGAACGCACTCACCGGAAAATCCCGCTCCCGCTTCCAGCCTCGCCCCTAGTTCAGGGGAGTCCGTTCCTGCTCTCGCCCTGCAGATCAGCTCAGAAGGCCTCAGTTTGTTCATGAGCGCAACGGCTGCACCGCTTGCCCATGTCAGAGTGAGTGCGCGCTGGGCAACAACTTGCAATGCCGGTTCGAGGTCCGGACCGCAAAGATCCACTTCTTTTTCGATGTCGGACCATTCATTCACCAGCGACGTATAACTAGAGGCGGATGACGGACGTACAGCTGCCGCCTGTGGGTTGGCGCCCGAACTCGGCGCTGAATATGTTGCTGTGCCGGCGCCCGCGACTGCATTGGCCGCCAGCCATTGCTGAAGTTGTGCGCGGGAACCTTCCGGCATTTCAGGAAAGCGGATACCCGTCCTGCCTGACGAGTCCGACCACACAACGTGTCCTGTGGTATGAATCCGCGTTTGAGTTTCGGATAAATCCAGCACCAGCGGCAGCAGGCGATTCGGCTTCATGGGAGCCGACAGCTGAATGCACATGCCGTTCTCGCTGATGTTCAAGACCTCGCAGAGTTCCAAGGCGGCACTCTGAGAGCTGCCCATCAGGCTGGCATAGGCGGGCGTATGCACCGGATGGCGAGCGACACGGCGCCGGTCCCGACCAAAAATTGAGTTTTCCCGGTTAATGTCGGCGGGCCTCGCTCCGGGGCGTTCCATACGAAATTGCCTCCATCTTAACCTAGGAAGCAAGGCCCGCCTATGGAATTCAGGGACTTGGCGAACTCGAAGGTTGGAAGAAGCTTATTGTTGGCGAGAACTGACCGATCGGGCAGCAGAAACACGGGCAATCGCCGTAACCATCATGCTCGACAGTAACTGCATAGTTGCCACGTCTTGCTGGTCAAAGGCGTTCGGGACTGCCGAAAGCACCTCAAAAATACCAACGGTCCTTTGAAATTGAAGTAGCGGGGCCGCGAGAATGGAGCGCACGCCCAACCGCCGGCAGCTGGCCAGATCCACTTCCGGGTTGTCTTCCGCATCGTGACACAGCACAGCTTCGCCACGCCGCATGCACTCAGCGGAAATACCAGAATCGGTCTGAAGCCGGACACCTATGTCGGGAGCCGTTCGGCCAGCGCGCGCGCGGCAAATGACTTCGCTTCCTTTGCGTAATGCAATTGCAGCGTCGCGCGCGACTGCGGATTGCACTGACACTTCGCGCGCATGATGCCGCGCAGGCAAGTACGCCGGTCGCTCCAGTTCAGACTCGATTTCCGTCGAAGGCACCGTTCGCAACAAGTCACGGACCAGTCGGTTCAATTCGTCGTCTTCAATCACGCGCGCAACCGGCTGCGAGCGCAGTGATCCGCCAAATAGTCGCGACAGGCTGAGGACCGCTTTACTACCGCATGCAAGACAGCGCGGGGTTGTGTTGGCGCTGATTAATTCGCACTGAACGCAGAAAATAGCAGCCTGCAATGAAAGAAAGTGGATCTGGGAACGCGAAACTGAAACAGACATCGGGCAAATTGCCTCCGGACATGAAGAGTGCCTAGCCTAATTTTTCCAACGCGATCCAGAAAGTATCGCGGCTGGTTCGGTTGTGCAAACTAACCAGCCTGTGCCGGCAGCAGCGCGGGATCTTGAGTTGCGGCAATGAATTCGACGTTTTGCATGGTAGTACGGTGAAGGGCCTCTGCCAGCGTTGGGGCAAATGCCGAAGTAAGCAGGTTGATATCC
>QHZV01000289.1:0-1733 GCA_003224785.1 Acidobacteriota bacterium | reverse complement strand
ACGAGTGGAAGGGTCATGCTCCAGGCAGATCCAAAGCCCTGACTGGCAAAACTGCCCGGCTTCTGCCAGCGCATTCGCGGCACGTCTTCCTCATCCACAAGATGAAAACCACGAGTCGTAGCTTCGGAATGCAGTTCAAAGGAATCGAAATCATTAGAATCGAATGCAGCGGTAAGGATGCGGCCAACTTGCGCGAAGTCTTCCGCAAGTTTCAGTTCTTCAGTCGCGCGGCGAATCGCCAGATTGTTCACAAAAACCTGCCGTTGCTCGATGGTGCGTTGCGCCACGCGCCGGATTTCTCCGAACTCAAGGTATCCAAGGTGCTGCACGCCGATCCAGACGCCAGTGCCAAGCACCGCCAAAACCAAGCCTAGCGTGCTTCCTGTCGGCCAAAGTAGAAACAAGCTCAGCAGCGCGAAGACTGCAGAAACTCCGTAGAGCACGATCACGACCTGCCGATGCGACATGCCCCGTTGCAGAAGCTTGTGATGAATGTGCTCGCGGTCCGCCGTGAACACCGGCCGACCGCTGATGAATCTGCGCAGGACCGAAAGTGAAGTCTCGAGGATGGG
Organism: Acidobacteriota bacterium; assembly: GCA_003224785.1. Classification (GTDB taxonomy): domain Bacteria; phylum Acidobacteriota; class Terriglobia; order Terriglobales; family Acidobacteriaceae; genus Gp1-AA145. The sequence goes on along the minus strand of QHZV01000289.1, from coordinate 1,161 downwards.
AAGGCCAAAAGATACAACCGGAATCGCTACGGCAATGATCGTCGGAGCCTTTTGTGCACCGTACAAAGCCAGCGCGCTGAGCATGAAACCGATGAACAAGCTTCCGCAATCTCCCAGAAAAATCGTTGCCGGATTAAAGTTGTAGCGGAGAAAACCGAGAACCGCTCCCGCCAATGCCAGGGTGATCAGCGAAATCAGCGGAAGGTGTCCCAAAAGTGCGACTACGAAGACAACCAGGGTCGAAAATAATGCGGAACCGGCAGCCAGGCCGTCAAGGCCATCAATTAGATTGAATGCATTGGTGATCGCCATCACCCACAGAATGGTGAGTGGAAGTCCCGTTGACCAGGAAAATTGGTGCGCCCCAAACAGTACTGGCAGATCGAGAATTCTCAAGCCACCGGCAAATAGCATTGCCCCAGCAATCGCCTGTACCAAAAATTTCCAATAGGGTCCGACTCCGCGGATATCGTCATACACGCCGAGAAGAAAAATTAGAATCGCTGGCGGCAAAATCGTTAGGAGTGGCCGAAGCGACGGACTTAGTTCCGGGCGCATGAGTCTGGTAACCAGTAGCGCACACCCGGTCGCGATCAGAAAAGAAAATACGATCGCGAGACCGCCAAGCCGAGGCAGCGCCTGGATGTGCAGGTGTCGCGGCTGTGCAGGCGCCGCTACCAATCCTCTTTGAATAGCGCTATCTCTGACCAGCTTGGTAAGGATAAAAGAAAGGAAAAGCGCGGCAAGAAAAGGACGTGATCCAATCGGACTGACTTTCAAGATGCGCTGGCTCGGTTGCGACAAATGTACTTGAACTATAAGAGCGTTTCGAGCGGGAAACTATTCTCTTTCTAGGTACCAGCATCGCCGGAATGAAAAGCTGCAGCGTGGAAACCCGCTCGGTAGGCCGGCGGCGCACAAGGCGAAATGAAGAGCTTCATTTCGCCACCAAGCGGAAAACACGTGTCGCACCGCCAGGGCGCTTCCACGTTATGTCAATCCAACCCCTAACTAAAGATCTCCACCGGGCATCCGACTGTAGCATGTCAATATTATCCAGACCAACAATCTTCGAGCCATCTCATTTCCTGACATTATTGCTTAAGCGGTATAAAGCAGTTCTTTATCCGCCAATTGCTGACAACTAAGCGGTAATCCCAT
>QHZV01000288.1 GCA_003224785.1 Acidobacteriota bacterium | reverse complement strand
TCACTCTGAGACTCCCCTCCCCGGTACGAGTTTCAGCGCCGTAATGATTTCCTCGGCCACCATACCAACATCCTTTCCTGATGTCTGAACACAGATTGCCGCATTCGAGTAAGCCGGCCGCCGCTGTTCATAAAGCTGGCAGAACTGGTCGCGATCCATGCGCAGTGGCCGCACCACATTGGGCTGACCTGAGCGCTCGAACAATTCTTCCGCCGAAGCCTCAAGAAACACCGCTGGAATTTTTCTCGATTCCAGAATGGCCTGGTTTTCTGGATCCACAAATGCCCCGCCCCCCAGCGCCAGCACTCGCGGCGAAGTATGGTTCGCGAGCGTCGCGCTTAGGATGCGCCGTTCCATTTCGCGGAACGCCGGTTCGCCACGCGTCTCGAAAATATGTTGGATAGTGTTTCCTTCTACCGCCTGGATAAGGTCGTCCAGATCGTCAAAACGCCACCTCAGGCGCGTCGCCAGTTCACGGCCCACCGTCGTCTTACCGGCGCCCATAAAGCCAACCAGCGCGACACAAGTCATACCAATGTCCGCGGTCTCTACAGAACCGCGAAGCTTTCCGCTCTGTTGCGAATCGAGGCTAATTTTGGCGTTTCTTGAGGTGGATTTTACCACTGAAGGAAAACAGATTGACCGAGGAAGCGGCTTTGTTGAGGGTGCCTGCGAAGGCACTTCCAACCTTCATTGCGAAAGCCGTGTGCTTCGGTTCCAGAGAGAAATCGCTTTGCACCGGCCCATTCGTCGAGCGCGCCAGCACATCAATCGAGGCGGTGGACGGCGCCAGAGCTTCAATATTGCCGGTGTAGCTCGAAAAATCGTAAATGCCCGCGTCGCTGAAATCACCGTCGTACTGGATCTTGCCGCTATTTGAATTTACCTTCACAAAAGGGCCATCAACCGCGCTGAGCGCAACGTCGCCGCCCATGGAAGCAATCTCGATATGGCCGTTATGAATATTGGTGAGGCTCACTTTGCCACCGTTATTTCCTTCCAACATGAGGTCGCCCTGCAACTTCTCAACGTGAATGGAACCGTTTCCGGAGTGGATGGTCAAGCTGGCATTCACCGGGACCGTCACCTCGTATTCCACCGTGCCGGCGGTTTCGTCGGACCCAGGGAGCAGGTGCGAAACCAGGGCAATGCGACTGCCACTCGTAGCTTGATCTAGTTCAACTTTATCGGAATGGAGAATCGCTGTAACCAACACCTGACGGGGTGTTCCGGCCTTCACTCTTACCGATCCATATTGGTTGTTGATTGAAACCGTGGAGTGCTTTCCCACCTTGAAGTGCAGGTCCTTGCGGGTAACGCCTGCGCCAAACGCGAAGCTCGCGGCCATTAGTACCGTCAGCGCTCCTGCCGCACACTTCCCGGCAGCCATGCATTCTCTCCCCAGTGTCATTGCTCGCCCCCGCTGCGGTCCACCGCTAGATCATAGAGCATCTGTTTCTGATCGTACGCGTTTATTAGCAGTTGCTGGCTATATACATCGTTCGGATTGTTTCGAACCGATTGTTCTGCATCCCGGATGAATGCGTTCGCCTCGTCGAGGTCGGCCCGGTACGAGGCGCGCTGTGCCACTGGACCTGCCGCCACCGTATTCAAAATCACGGTGTCCTGTGCCGAAACTTTTTGTACCGGCGGAGTCGGAGCGACCTGCCGGGCGACGATCTCCTTGTCGCCGGCCCCCCTCGGATGATAGAGCTTGATTCCGACGGCAATAATCATCGCGGCTGCCACAGGAACCAGCCATGCCATGCGCCAGCGCATCAGCGATTCATGCCAGACAGACGATTGCTGCGGCACTCCCGAGGCGTGAATTATCCCTTCTCGCCGCAATTGGCTTTCAAGGGCATTCCAAACTCTGGGACTTGGTTCGTCGCTGGCGCGCAGAAGGATAGCTTGCGAAGAAATCAAATTTAAGTCTGAAAGCAGATCGGAGCACGCCCGGCACGAGTTCAGGTGCGCCTGCTGCTCGGGATTCTGGGTACCTTCCAGATAGTCCGGCAGTACGTGTTCAAACTCCCCGCAATTCATTACAGCCTCTCTCCCCGATCCTGGGCCCAACACGCCCCGTCCGCGTGTTTGGGTGGAGATATCGCCACTTGGGACTCCTCATCTTTTTCCGGCCTTTACGGCTCTGTTTGTCCGGAGAAGCTCCCGCATTTTTATCCGCGCCTTGTGCAACTGCGACTTGCTGTTTCCAATCGAGCAACCAACAAGGCTTGCAATTTCGTTGTGCTCGAAACCCTCGACGTCGTGCAGTACAAAGATCGTACGATAACCCGGTGGCAAATTGTCAACCGCTCTTTGCAGATGCAGCCGGTCAATCGAGCCCGCCAGCCGTTCGTCGGGCGCGCCCGGCTCCTTGCGCATCGTGCCTTCTTCGTCGCCTTCCATGGTGTCGTCTATCGGAACCAAAGGAAGGTTCTTCTTCCGGAGTTGCATCAGGACGACGTTTACCGACATCCGGTGCAACCAAGTGGAAAAGGCGGACTCGCCGCGAAAGGTGCCGATTTTGCGAAACAGCTGCAGAAAAGCCTCCTGCGTGAGGTCCTCGGCGGAGGCGGTATTGCCGGTCATTCGCAGGCAGAGCGAATACACACGGCGCTTGTGCAGGTTGTAGAGGAATTGAAAAGCCTCCGCATCCCCCTGCTTCGCCCGCTCGATTGCCTCAGCTTCGGTTAGCTTGTCGCTCTGTAGTCGTTTCGCGTCGGTCAAGTTGCCTTTTCCGGCCGCACCCAGTGTGATGCGGCGTAAACCTCTTTTCGTTGTACTGCTTGCGGCTGTTCCAGAGGGGTCGGAAGTTACCCTGGTAGGCAGCCTAAAGGGTACCAAAAGCTCCGTCAATGCGTCGTGTCGTTGCACTTTAACATGTCCTCTAATGACTGAAACACCATCTATGGGCATTCCATTCCGCCGCGCTGAAAAGTGACCAGAAGTTGACAAGCGATGTGGCGTGCCAGCTGTCTCGCTTGGGGTTTTTTTCAGCGCGAATTCGTTTGGGCACACGCATAGCGCGTCCGTGCAGCGGGCGTCTTTGTGCGCCAGGGTGGCGCACGTTCTTAAGGATGGCGAACGACTTTTGTGTGCCAGGTGGCGCACGTTTTCAGATTGCGGCCGCAGTTTCCGGCGGTTCGGCGATGCTGACAGTTCCAATGCCGACAGCGGGGTTGGGCTTCATCAGACCCCAGGCTTCACGATATTGAATGAAGCGGCACTTTTCCGAATCGGGCCTCAGGCAAATTGATTCACGGTTCTCAATGACCTCGACCGGGAAAACGTACCAAACGTCTTTTGCGAAGATGTAGGCGACGAGAAAGTCAATGTCTTCGTCTGAATATCCTCGGTGATGGGCACTTGAGGTCCTCACGCGGAAAGAGTTCCTTGAAGGGAGGGGTCCGAGAACAGACTTGACTTGGACACGCCAAAAGATCTTGCCAAAGCGGACGATAACGTCGTAGCGCTCGCTGCCTCCCCAGGGCTTGGCGATAGCGAAGCCGAAGTTTGCCGCCTTTCGCATGAAGGCCAGCTCGGCGAGCTCGCCACGTTGTTTCAAGTCAAGTTTGGCGGCCTCGAGCAGTTCGTTAGTTTGGATATCTTCGAATCTTCCCAAGGTTCGGTCTCCCAAAACACAAAGAGCGCGGCTATAGGGCCGCGCTCTCCTGGGCACAACCAGACGCTAAGCGGAAAATAGGCTGCTGTCTGGGACCAACGAACATCACCTCAGGCTTTCGTGGTTCCCCACCCTTTGAAAACCGCAAAGGGTCGGGCAGCCTCAGTGTGGTGGTTCAAACGTTCAAGTACTCAAAGGCTGGGCCAGCCTTCGGCCCGTTTCCCTCACGTACCAAGCTAGGGATTCGCGGATTTCTCCATCTCGGCGTTCAGGTGAATGCTGCTTCCAGCGACTACCTTCATCTTTCGTTCCCAGCTTTTGTAGCCCGACTTCTTCACCACGACGGA
>QHZV01000287.1 GCA_003224785.1 Acidobacteriota bacterium | reverse complement strand
CTGGCGATTTCGCGATTGCTGTTTCCTTCTTTAATGGAAGCGATGATCTCCACTTCGCGCGTCGTGAGTCCGAATCCTCCGCCCAACGGCTGACCTGATCGCGCCCAGGCATTGACGGCTTCGCTTCCGACCCAGAATTGGCCTTCACACACGGAACGAATGCTCTTCAGCAACAACTCCGGAGGCGAGGCCTTGAGCACAATCCCGCGTGCCCCGAGTTGCAATGCGGTTGTGACGGCAAAAGGCTGAATCGCCGCGGTGAGCAGAATAGTGCGTAACGGAAGTTCTTGCTTCGCAAGTTCGCGCAGCACTTCCATTCCGGGGACCCGCGGCATAGCGAGATCGAGCAAGAGAACATCTGGCTTCAACTCAGTCGCCAGCGCGATCGCCTCTTTACCGTCTGAGGCCTCGGCTAGAACTTGAAAGTCCTCCTGCGTGGCGAGCAGCCGACGCAGGCCATCGCGGAAGATGGCATGATCATCGGCAATGACGATTTTGATTACGTTTGGCTCCATAGGTTATGCAATGCTGGCGCGCGCTAAATCGGGCACCTTGATTTCCAGGCGCGCCCCACGCCCCGGTTTCGAGACGATGGTCAATTCACCGCCAATAGCTCGAACTCGCTGCTTCACCACCAGCGGCCCGCGCCGGGATTCCTCGAGTTCAGCATGAGAAAAACTGCCGGCAAACTCGAAGCCGCGGCCATCATCTTCAATGGCAAGCGTCCATCCGCTGCGCTGCCGGTCTAGCCTGACAATCACGTTCTGCGCGCCGCTGTGACGCCGGACATTGGCAAGGGCCTCGCGAAGGATGCCCGCCAGTTCCCGGCAAATTGGCGGCGGAAGATTCACGTCAACCACGTCGCACACAAACTGCGCTCCTATGCCCGTGTCCTGCCGATAGCGCGTGACCATCCCTGCCAGGAAATCAACCAGATGGCGTGGGTCGAAATCGAGAGGCTCGAGTTGCTGAATCAAATGTCGCACATTTGCCGCTTCGTTCTGCACCAATTGCTGGATTTCCAATATTTCCTGTTCGCGTTCCCCATCAGCAAAGCTGGAACGCGTACGCAGCGCATACAGACGGAACGCGATGGCATGCAAAGATTGCACAACTCCATCGTGCAATTCGCGCGCCACTCGCGCACGCTCCACCGCTGCGGCCCGCGACCGCAACCGTCGTAGCAGATAAACGTTATATACCGAAGGCGCGACCAGATTGGCGAGGTCCTGCAGAAAGCGAAGCTGAGTTTCGGCGCGGCCGCCACGCAGGGGATCAAAAAGAAGCACGCGCGCGGAAACATCCGGAGCGGCGGAAATCAGACAGGCCAGCAGCAACCGAAAAGGATGACCCTCAACAAATTTCGCGCCCAGATAAGACTGGCTATTCGTGCGTGCGCCATCTTTATCCAGGCTGACGGAGCTAGCCTTGCGGCCATCGCGCCATGCCGCGCCTGCCGAATCGTCGCCCATCACACACAGATATTCCTGCTCTTCCTGTTCATCGAGTTGCCGCCAGGTAAAGACTGGACTGTTTCCTTTTAGAATCTCAGCCCGCCACAGCATCACGCGTTCGGCCTCAGCTTCACGCGTGAGGACAAGGAGTTCGCGCGCGCCAAAGAGCTTAAGCATTTCCTGGAAAACAGTCTGCACCGTGCCTTTGAGTCCCGCTTCCACGCGGATCTTCGCGGTCATCTGCGAGATGCTCAAGGCTTCCGCTACCCGGCGCTTTTCCGACTCCGCAACATATCCAATCAGAAAGGCGAAGATCACGAGATAGAGCGCGCGCATGACGAAGTGCACTACATCCACGTGCTGACCGATCATTGCTCCGAGTGGCGTACGGGCAATGACAACGGCATCGGCTGCCATGGTGAAGACCACCGCGACTGTGGTCAGCGAAGTCTCACGCATACCCCAGCGAAACGCAGCCGCCAGCAATGCAAAAATGAAATAAAGGAAGAACGGACTGTTAGCGCCTCCGGCGAAAAGGCTAATTCCCGCGGGCCACAGAATGTCGGTGATATGCGCCCAGCGCGAAAAACGCGGCGCGACCTCAGACCGAAGCTGCACCAACAACAGGAGCCACACCGACGTGGCCAGGTAGAAGACCAGTCCGACCACTACGTAAGAAACCAGAGTTGAGTTTCCGGAAACGGCCTCAGGATCAAACCAGACAAATAGAAGAGAGCTGATCGCCAACACCACACGCACTGCCGCTAAAACACGTTCTGTATCGACCAGGCCGCGAGGGCTGCGAGGCGACGCCAGCCGGCGGCTCGCTAGATCCAGGACTGAAGGGACGGGCCGCATCGGGGAGGATTATAGCCTTGAATCAGCCTTTAGCCATTAGCTTTTAGCTCTTAGCTTTTCAGCGGTTCCTGCTACGAGAAATCTCGCGCGGTTGTTTGAAGCTAAAGGCTAAGAGCTAATAGCTAAGAGCCGTGGCTTCATCTACAACTAAAGTTGTATTTACATCTACAACTTTTGCGGAATTGACCGCTGCAGCAAGCTCACCTAACTTTGAATTTCGCACTCACGCCGCGAAAAGTTTTTTTGGGGACGGTAGAAATACCTCCGTAGCGCTGCTCCTTCGTTCATTTGGCGTGTTGGGCTGGCTCGTCATAGTCTCCGAGCCAGCCAATTTTTTTGGGGAACAGCCAATTAGCTCCCCTGCTACACCTAAAGTTGCACACAAAATGCAACTTTCTGGGAATTGACGCCGCACCCTGAAGGACGTACCTTTCAGGCTCGCGTTCTTGGCCAGCCCGACCAGCCACCTACCGAAATCAGTCTGTAAGCGGTCAGATGCCACTCTGGCCGAAGGACTATCAATATGCGTCGTTGCTCTCCCCGCTGCGCACCACTTCGTCTAGCTCAGCCTGGAATCCGAC
>QHZV01000286.1 GCA_003224785.1 Acidobacteriota bacterium | reverse complement strand
ACAGAAATCCAACCACCGCAAGTGAGCCATAGGTTTTTTGCTTGCGGTCCTTTTCAGGATCTCCCGTGCTCGAAGGATGTAGCCCAGCTTCGCCGAGCAGAGCACTGCCGCTGAGCATGTATTGGGTCAGCCCGATGATCATGCCGAAGGCAGAAACCGCGAACCACCACCGCCAATTAATTCTTTCCCCAACCCATCCGCAGATCAGCGGAGACACCAGCGCACCGACATTGATGCCCATGTAAAAAATAGAGAACGCCGAGTCCCGGCGTTTGTCTTCTGGTGAATACAGCTGCCCAACGATCGTGCTCACGTTCGGCTTCAGCAGGCCCGTTCCCAGCATGAGCAACGCAAGACCTGCATAGAATGCAGTGATGCTCGGTGATGCGAGGCATAGGTTTCCAGCCGAAATCAGGATGCCCCCGTACAGGACTGCGCGACGCTGTCCAATAATGCGGTCGGCAATCCATCCTCCCGGCATTCCCAGCAGATAGACCATCGCAGTGTAGAACCCATATAGCGATCCGGCTTTGATCACCGAAAATCCCAACCCGCCGTGCTCCGCCCCCGCGGTCATATAAAGAATGAGCAGCGCCCGCGTGCCGTAGTAGCTGTAGCGTTCCCACATTTCGGTGAAGAAGCAGGTTGCGAGTCCGCGTGGATGCCCGAAAAACCGGGTATCAGTCGCAGGCGGGATTCGAGCGGTTAATGTCTCAGCCATTGAGTTTTGTTGCCCCGTGGAACATAGCAGAGCCCGCGCGATTTCGCACGTGTAAAGCCAGATTGCCGGTCTATACGGCAAATTCCTGATTACCACCGTCCATCGTACGGAAGGAATCTTCTGCTAGGTTCTCGAACCCACCAGAATATAAAGAGCGGCGGATGTTCGCCTTTGCGGAGACTCATACCATGCGATTGAAATATCTGTTTGCAACTGTGCTTCTTGCCGCTGTAGCCCTGGCCAAGGAGCCCCGGCATTACCAGAGCGGCAAGCTCTTGAAAATGGAATCCGCTATGTGCGGAACCGACGAGAAGAATGGCAAGAGCCTGGCTGGTGAGATGATCGGCACCGACTCATCTCACAAGAAAATGCACGACCTGCTCTGCCCCGAATATGTTCTGCAAACCGATAAGCTGATCTACACCATCCGACCGAAAGACGAAAAGCATCCAGCCCTGCTCCCGGTAGGTGAGAAGGCGCAGTTCCGCCTCGATAAGGACAAGATGCTGCTTCGTGTCGAAGACCTGGACGACAAAGAACGCGAATACATTGTGGTATCCATGGTTCCACGCGACTCTGACGACACAACGGTGAGTGCGGCAAAGGCGGTCAAGTAAGCCCCTCCTTGTCGTACGTCGTCCGTCGCGCGTTGTTCGCAATCGAACCTGTCGTAGTGATCTTGCTGCCACGAATAACGTGCGACGACCGATATTTCGTGAATTCTCGCGACCACCTTAAATCCTCCTACCCTGAAATCCCTACGTCATCGCCGTTCGCGCGGCACCCAACCTGCACACCCACACCGCATCCAATTCATTACCGTGACCATATTCGGATTGCTGCCCGCGGGGAGTCACGGCGGACGACGAGACTCAAGAGGAGGACGAGTACCCAATGAAAAGAATTATTTGGTTAGCACTATTCACCGCCTTGATGGCTGCGCCAAGCTGGATGGCGGCCCAAGAGGGACACGGCGATTATGACCATGGACAAGTAGGCATTTTTGCCGACTACTTCCGCTTCAGCCCGACTTCATCGAACACCACAAATTTTGTGGGATTTGGTGCGCGCACCGGTTTCAATGTGAGCCATTTCACGCAAATCGAAGCCGAGATGAACTATGACTTCGAACGCAACTTTACCAGTACCTTCAACAATGGTGTCAGCACCCAATTTGTGACCACCCGGGTGCGCCCGCTGACCGGATTGTTTGGCCCGAAGTTCCAGACTCCCGGCCCGTTCAAATTTTTCGTGACGGGTAAGGTTGGATTTATTAACTTCACGAGAACAAATGCCGCGGTAACCCCCGGCACGGTTGGCAACGCCATTTCCGGCGTCGGCACTGGCGGCACGCACTTGGCCGTATATCCGGGTGCCGGCTTTGAGGGCTTCTGGGGACCGTTCGGTTTGCGGCTGGAAGCGGGAGACGAAGTTTTCTTCAACAACGGAACATTCAACAACCTGAAAGTCACCTTCGGACCGCAATTCAGATTCTAAGGTCTAACTTCGAGCTTTTGGATTTTTGGAGCGACGGGCGTTCTCGCCCGTCGTTTTCTTTTTGTGCGCGCGCGATTTCCCCGAATTCAAATTCAAATCGCGGGTGCCCCATCCTTGTCGCATTTTTGCGACAGGGTGGGGTATTCGATTTTTGTGCCGTGCCTGAACTCTGACGCCCGACGTGGCTACTGCAACTCCACCTGCATCTTCTTCTTATCGCAATTCACTCGCAGCACATGCTTCGATCCCGGCTCCAGCTGGGCATCCAGAGTTTCAATCTGGTCGTAAGTGTTTGCCGGTGAAACCACTCTCACTTGCAGGTAATGCTTTCCCGGTGAAAACTGAAAGCTCGTAACTTGATTCATCTCCACAACGCGCAGCAGCGGATGTCTCGCATCAGCCCCACGCAATTCCTGATCGAACACAAGTTCGTCGTCTAACCAGACAGACGCTTTCGCGGCAGTGAAGTGATGCTGAATCTCCACCTGCACCCTCGAGCTCTCGAGGACGGGTTGGGGCGGCGTTTCCGGCCCCGGCTTTTTAGAGGCCTGTTTCTTGTGGGCCGGTTTTGTTAAAACCGGAGGTGGAGCTGGACGAGCCGATTTCACAGCGGGGTTCGGCAAGGCGCGCAGTTCCGCGATGAGTTCAGGCGAAAGCGGCGCGATATGGATTCGACTCACGCGCCACGCGAATGCCGAGGCGGCAAGCACT
>QHZV01000285.1:4217-6825 GCA_003224785.1 Acidobacteriota bacterium | reverse complement strand
CTTTCGATCCTGATCGAGATGATGCGCCGTGAAGGCTACGAGCTGATGGTTGGCAAACCTGAGATCGTCACCAAACGAGTGGATGGCAAATTGATGGAGCCGGTTGAGCACCTCACAGTGGATGTCCCTGAAGAATTCGTCGGCGTGGTGATGGAACAATTGGGCACGCGCAAGGGCGAAGTCGCAAACATGCACAATCACGGCTATGGGCGTGTGCGCATCGAATTCAGAGTGCCGAGCCGCGGGTTGATTGGATTGCGTAGTCAGCTCTTGACGGACACGCGCGGCACGATTGTCATGAATTCGCTTTTCGATGGCTACATTGAATGGCAAGGCGAGATTCCTCACCGTCCAACGGGAGCGCTCATTGCTGACCGGGACGGCGTTTCCACGGCCTATGCATTGTGGAACCTGCAGGAGCGCGGCGAGCTGTTCGTCGGCCCTGGCGTGGACGTTTACGAAGGCATGGTCATTGGCGAAAATGCTAAGGACAACGACCTCGATGTGAATGTCGTCAGGGAAAAGAAATTGACCAATATGCGTGCTTCAACTGCCGATGAGGCAATCCGCCTGGTTCCGTTTCGGCAACTGAACCTGGAGCAAGCGATCGAGTTCATTGCCGATGATGAGTTCGTGGAAGTCACGCCGAAGTCCCTGCGGCTGCGGAAGAAAGTTCTGCAGTCCAATAAGCGCAAGAAGAGTGCGATGGTCACGGTTGAGGAAAGCTAAACGTGAGGAGGCCCTATGGCAACCAATCCCATTCCGAATCCGAATGAAAACCTGGTGAAAGTTTTTGATGCCGAGCAAGCGTCGGAGGTCACGGTGGTTCGCGGGCTGCTCGAATCGGAAGGGATACAGTGCGAGATCAGGGCCATTGACATCACTCAAGACGTCATGCCCGTCGGTGGAGGAGTTGTTCTCGTCCGCGAAGAAGACGCGGCACGGGCACTGCAACTCATCGAGGATTACCGGCGCACACCAGAGGAAGAACTGCAAGAGGAACAGAGTTCTAACCTCACGGAAAAACGGCCAGGCGAGGAGTAACCGTTTTGCCGTCCAGAAAGAAGCTGATGGCGCCATCGAGGTCCGTACGGTAAGTGAGTACGCCCGAGTGCTGTAATCTGCTCAGCACCTCGGAGCGGGGATGGTGATATACATTTCGCGCCCCCACCGAAATCACCGCGAATTTCGGGTGCACCGCTTCCAATAAGAATTCATTCGTCGAACTAGCACTGCCATGGTGCGCAATTTTCAGAACGTCGGCAGCGACATCTTCGATCGCGAGGAATTGCTCGGTGGGTCTTTCCGCGTCGGCTTCGAGCAAGGCAGAAGTTTTTCCAAGACCAACTTTCATCACTAACGATTCATCGTTTCTACGTTTGTCTTCTCGAGTCGGCCGTTCGCGCGTCCGAGCTTGCAGTTCCGGGGCTGGTGCGAGCACGTGGAAAGCCGCGCCTCCAAATAGGAAAGTTTCACCTGCTTTGCGATAGGAAATCTTTATGCCGAGACGATGTGCTTGTTCCAGAAGTCTCCGAATTTCATCGTCAGGAATTCCATCCGGTAACCATAGTTCGCGCGGACGGAAGTTCCCGATTACCGCCGCCAGGCCGCCCATGTGATCGGCATGGGCGTGAGTGAGGGCGACCGCATCTATTCGCGAGATGCCACGCGACCATAGATAAGGCGAGACCACATCTTCGCCGATGTCCATTTGCGAGTGCGTCCAGAAGGGCAAGCCGCCGGCGTCCACCAGCAATGTCTTTCCGTCCGGCATAGCGAGGAAGAGAGAATCGCCCTGGCCTACATCAATCGCTGTCATTTCCAAAACGCCGGCACGAAGCTGTGGATGCGGCGGAATAGACCAGATAAGCAAACAGCTTGTTGCCAACACTGCGGCTCCGGCGGTCGCTAGCATCCGTTGCTTGCGCATCAGGACTACGCACGCGGCAATCGCACTGGCGGCGAAGATCATTGTCGCAATGGCCGGCGTCGGCACGCGGATATCGGCAAGTTGAAGGCCTCCGAGCCACTTCACGGTCCCAGCAATCCCCTGCAAAGCAAAGCCGGCGATTGCTGCCGGTACTTTGGCAAGAGTGAGAGAAACATAGCTCACCACAATCGCGATTACGGCTGCGGGCATGAGCAGTTGCAGAAACGGAATAATGAGCAGGTTAGCCGGCATCGCGACGGAGGTCGCGCGATGGAAGTAGTACGCCATCGGCAAAGCCAAACCGAACTGCATAATCGTGGACATAATGACTAGTTCGGCGAATCCAAAGGCAAAGCGGCAGCAGAAATAAGAATCCTCGACGAAATGCGGCCTGGCAGGATTTGTTGAACGCGATTCAAGAGCAATCGCAAATCGAGCCGGAACTGTGCAACAGCAGGCGGCAGGTGACGATCATAAGACAACGAATCCAGATTTCGGAGGCCGCGCGAATATGGCTCAATGGTTCGTTCGAGCAGCGGCACTCCGATTCCCGTCACGAGCCCAACGCACAGGAATGTCATTTGAAAGCTCGCGCCAAACACTGACTGCGGATCCGCGATCATCAACGCCAACGCAGCGGCGCCGAGAGCATTGAGCATTGCGCGGTCGCAGTAGAGA
>QHZV01000285.1:1270-4174 GCA_003224785.1 Acidobacteriota bacterium | reverse complement strand
AGCAATCGCGAACAGACTCGCAACAACCTGGCCGAGGCCGACCCGGCGTAGTGTCCACAACGTGAACAATGCCAGAATGCTGACGTTCATCCCGGAGACGACCAGAACGTGGTACGTGCCTGAGCGCTGAAAATCAACACGCGTGGGGCGGTCGATAAAGGTTTCCTCACCGATCACGATCGCGTCCATCAGCCCGGCTTGTTGCTCCGGCCATAGCACGTGAATTTTAGTGATGATGCTGCGATGAATGCGCTGACGCCATTGCTCGATGCGGCTGCCGGAAAACCCAGGGAGAATTTCGACACTGCCGTATTTTGTGGATGCGACGGCGGCAATACCCTTGTCGCGCAAATACCCGGCATAGTCGAATGCTCCAGGATTGCGAAAATTGCGAGGTGGAATAAGCGTGCCCGGGAACTTGATGCGTTGGCCATAGCGCAAGAGTGGCATGCCCGCGGAATTGAACGTATTCTGCGAATAGATGCTCAGCCGGACTCCGACACGAGCATCGCAGGTTTGCGAGCCTGTCTCGATAGTTTCCGTTTCGACGTCAATCCTTTGGCGGAACGAGCCCGGAGATTCCTGCTGCAACTCGCCTTCGGCGATCACGTGCGCTGTGACCACTGCTTGTTCGCCATCACCAAGGTTAGGGGTCGGGGTAGAGGAAGCCCCGCGCACCTGAATCGTGAGCGCACCGCCTGCGAATATCGCGCCGAGTGCAAGAAGCGAAGCAGCGAACGAACGGCGGCGTAGCAGATAGATCGCACAGCATCCAAACACGACGGTGGCGATAACCCACCAGACCGGCGGACGCCACACGTACTCGCCCGGCCAGACGCCTCAGGCAAGCGCCGACGCGGCATAGAGCAGAGGCTGGCGAGTGGATGCCTGACTTCGTGCACCAGAAACGGGTGGCGCAGCACCGGCAAGACGCCCGCCTCGCCACGTCACGTTTGTTGGTTTCGCAGCAGATTGTGCTGTAGTTACCAACGAATTTGATTCGACAGGCTGACTAACGGGCGAGGTGAAAAACGCTTTCTATGTGATAGGTCTGCGGAAACAGGTCAAATAAGTGGGCCCACTCAACCTTGAATCCCAGGCCTAACAACAGTCGCAGATCACGGGCCAGCGTGGAGGGATCGCACGATACATAGGTCAGGCGAGCCGTATTCAGCTTGGCCAAATTGCGAACCACGTTTTCACCCAGCCCGCCGCGTGGGGGATCGGCTACAACCAGATCCGGACGGAGTTCTGAGGAGACTTGTTGCAAATACTGCTCCGTCGTGGCCAGGACTGCCTTCACCTCCCGGCCGCAATTGTCCTTGAGGTCGGCATGCGATGTCTGTGACGCCTCGATGGCGATTACCTGTGCAAAACTTCGTGCCAGCACGGTTGAAAAGAGACCGACACCGGCGTAGAGATCGAGGACAAGTTGTCCTTTTGCGTGTTTACAAACCACGTCAACAAGCTCCTTGAGTAGAAACCGGTTTACCTGGAAGAATGCGCCTGCGGTTACACGATAGGAGCCCGTTCCTGTTTCATATTGGATTGCCTGATTCCCGGACAGTGCCAGGCGTTTCGCTTCGGCAAATTGGTTCGGCTCGGGCTGCTCGAACACAACTGCGCCTTGGATTTCTCGCAGCATGTGCCGCAACTGATCAGCGATCTGCTGCGCATCCTCTGACGCAGTTCCGCGTGCGCAGTAGCCCTCGATCAGCAATGAGTCGTCATTGTGATCTGCGAAGAATTCGATTTCGGCCAGACCCGCGGAAATTCTGCCCGTCTGTCCCAGCTCCCACACCGCAGTGATTGCGCGGTTGATGAGCAGCGAGCTGATCGGACACTGTTCGACCGGCAGTAGATCGTGGGAGCGAAACCGGTAGTAACCCAGTGCGAACTCCGGTAACGCCTGTACCTTCAGTCGCGTGCGATTGCGATAATTCCATTCCGGCGAAGCATGGGTACATAGTTCGCAATCGAGATCGAGTTTCGCAGTGCGCTTGAGCGTCTCTCGCAGCACGGATACTTTGATCTCCAGCTGATGGGCATAGTCCGAGTGTTGATAATGGCATCCGCCGCAACGCATGAAGTAAGGGCATGCCCCCTGGATGCGATGACTTGATGCTTGCACAAGCCGATCCAACCGACCGCGCGCGAATCCTGGCTTCTGCTCTGTTGGTGTGATCTCGGCCTGCTCGCCTTCCAGCACGAAGGGCACGAAGACACTTTTCCCTGCCCCGCGCTCATCCGCGGGAAGCTTAGCGAGGCCGTCGCCGCCATAAATCAGTTTCTCGATTTTGAGTTGCACTTAGAGATTCTAACGTCCGTATGGCAGCGATTGGCTCTTGCACCCGCAGATTTGGGCAAGACTGGAGCTAACCACTGAAAGGTATCTCACGATAAACTAGTTCGCCGTGGACTCTCCTGCCAATCCATCGCTACGCGGCTCGGCGGTCGGCCTGTTCCTCTTCGATGTTTGCGAGGAAATGAAGCTCGACGAAGTGCGTTCGATCCTCGGAGCGCGTCGTTTAGGTGAAGGACTAAAGCATGCCGCCGCTGAGCAACTCTTTTTCGAGCGACCTCCCGTAGTAGAAGAAGCGCAACTTACGGGCGACGCAAAAGCTCAAGTCCGTGTGAAGTACTACGACTACGGGGTGGTGAGTATTTTGTTTGAGTTTCCCTTCACAGGAGAGTGGTCAGACCTGATTTCGCTATCTTCTAAATGGATTTCCGGCACGGATCTTCCCAGCCGCGCGGAACAGATTGCAAAAGAGAAAGTTGCTCGAATCAAACTCGCGCTGATCAAGCCTTATGACAGTTGGCTCAGTGAGGACTATTTCATCTTTTTTATGCGTGAAATTCAGGGCAGTCCGCCCGCAGCCCATCTGCTGGGATCTTGCCGCC
>QHZV01000285.1:0-1120 GCA_003224785.1 Acidobacteriota bacterium | reverse complement strand
CGACTTGCTGACCCGCGAGCTCGCGGTCGTTTATGACTCGCTCGAAAGAAAGCCGACTCTGCTGAATAGCTGGCGGCTGCCGGGAGAGGCGTCTCGGTTACAGACGGTGTTGCTCGACGTGACCGAACTCACCGAGCGCGCCGACAATGCCATCAAGTTCCTGAGTGATATGTTCTCCGCGCGCCTGTATCGCCTGGCTGCCAGCAAGATCGGTGTTCCTGACTACAAGAGCCTGGCGCAGCAAAAGCTCCGCACCGCCGAAGACCTGTATCGCTTCTTGGTCGACCAGTTTCATCAATCGCGGACGTTTGTGCTGGAGTCGCTGGTGGTAGTCATTCTGCTGATTGAATTGGTGTACGTGTTTCACGGCAAGATGTGAGCGCCGACTCCAGCAGTCTCACATGTAGAACAAGCTCAGCCTCGGTACGCCGTACTTCTCCAGCAAGCGCTTGTGTACGAACTGCTTCCGCAGCTGTTCGACTTGGGAAGAAGGCATTTTGTTGCGATAGGCGGCCAGTTCCCGGTCGGCTTGCTGGCGCACCGCGACCACTTGATCGTCCGGAATTGCGGCGAGCAGGATGGCCAACAATTTTTCTTCGAGAACAGTAAGGCGCTGTTCGAGGTCTTCCAATTTTAGCGATACCTTCTTCTCAATTTCATCTGCAAGTTCATTCAGCGACTTTGCGGTCTCAAAGGCGATTGCTTCTGGTGAAATGCCAGGTCGAGACGGCAGCTTTGCACGTTCCAGCTCCGATGCATTCCTTCGCAGGAACGCGGCGATTTCGGCAGAATCGAATCCTTTGTTCGCTTTCCCCTCGACTGCTATGCCGACTGCGGCTTCTTTCATGGATTCCGCCGCGGCGAGGACTTCCTGCGCGCAAAATCCCAGGCCATTAATTTTGCGGGTCTTGGACGGGCGCTGCTCATAGTGATCGAAAGTCGTGTCAATGCCACGCAAAACGGCTTCGAGCGGAATGCCCGCATCTTTCCAGGTCTCAATCAACGCCCAGTCGAGAGTGGATAGCATGAGGATTCCGCCACGGCGGCGCTGAAAGTGCTCCTCAGTCTCGGTGAAGTAGTTGAAGTAGTTGTGCAAGGAAAGCTCTTAGCTGTTAGCTCT
>QHZV01000284.1 GCA_003224785.1 Acidobacteriota bacterium | reverse complement strand
CCGGACGCGAAAATCACCTATGTGCCCGGAACGCAGTTCCTTTCCGATCGTGGGAATCCGGTGCCGGCGTCGGTGCTTACCAGTCAAGACGGTAAGCCGGGCCTCAAAGCCGAATACAGCTTGCGGCCAACTCTCGACGCCAAACCTACGGCGCTAACATCGCGAATCGAATCGGGTATTAATTTAACGGAGAGTAATCTCCCTGAGGTGACGAAAGGAAAGAGCGGCGTGTCGGTTCAGTGGACCGGGTCACTCAATCCCAGCGCGACCGGCGATTACCTGCTCGGGATTAAGGCGAATGGTTTCGCGCGGATTTCAGTCAACGATCAGCTCATCAGCCTGGGATGGGGAAATGGTACCAAGGTTGGTCAGGTCCACTTGGAGAAGGGATCTGCGGTAAAGCTCGATGTGACCTACAACCATAACCGAGAGGGCAAAATTGAAGCGGAGCTTATTTGGGATCGCGTGAATAATGTGCCTGATCCTGCCGTGATCGCCGCCGCAAAGAACGCCGATGTAGTCGTTGCGGTGGTCGGAATCACTAGCCGTCTGGAAGGCGAGGAGATGCCGGTTAACCAACCTGGTTTTTCAGGCGGAGACCGTACCAGCCTCGACATGCCTCAACCAGAAGAGGACCTTGTTCAAGCCGTCGCGGCGACCGGGAAGCCACTCGTGATTGTTCTGATGAATGGCAGCGCGCTTGGCGTGAATTGGGAGAAAGCCCACGCGAATGCAGTTCTCGAGACTTGGTATTCCGGCGAGGAGGGCGGCGGCGCAATTGCGGAAACCCTGAGCGGAAAGAATAATCCTGCCGGACGTCTTCCCGTCACGTTCTATAAGGACGTTCACCAGTTGCCGCATTTTGAGGATTACTCGATGAGGGGCCGCACCTATCGCTACTTTGAGGGCGAACCGCTCTGGCCCTTTGGGTACGGACTCAGCTATACGACGTTCAGCTATAGCGGACTGACTCTGCCAGAAGGTCCGATTACTGCCGGCGACCCGCTAGATACATCTGTAACGGTAACCAATACTGGGAAAGTTGCCGGTGATGAGGTCGTGCAGCTTTATCTGAAGTTTCCCGATATTTCGGGCGCACCCCTCCGCGCGCTGCGTGGATTCCAGCGCATCCATCTCGAACCGGGCGCCGCCCAGAAAATTGAATTTCACCTGAACCCCCGCGATCTAAGCATGGTGACTGAAGCGGGAGACATTGTCGTCGCACAAGGTAAGTACGCGATCTCACTTGGAGGCGGGCAGCCCGGAACCGACGCTCCAGCGGCCGGCGGCAACTTTGAAATCAAGGGACAAATAATGCTGCCGGAATAAGCTTCCGCTCCCCCGTGCTCATCATTGGCAACGCGAAGCAATGTGGACTTCGGCTCAACGCGAGAGTCTGAGACGTCAACCGCAGAAGAAAGAGAGACAAGATGCGTTTGCGATTCCTAAAAACCACGCTTTGGACATTCGCCTCGGCTGGTTGTATTTGGGCGCAGCAACCAGGCTCGTGCGCCAGCCTGGTGAACTTCAAAGCACCGAATGTCGAAATTACGAAAGCTGCGGCGATCGCGGGCGGAAGCATGGAGAGCGTTCCATGGGCCGGGCAGATCGGTCCGCTTCCGGCATATTGCCGAGTCGAGGGCGTCATCAACCGCCGCACTGGAGTTGGCGCCGAGGAATTTGGAATCACGTTCGCATTGGCCATGCCTGACAAATGGAATGGTGATTTCCTGATGCAAGGCGGAGGCGGAAGCAATGGAGTCGTAATGCCGCCCCTCGGTTTGAACGCGGCGGGAAACACCCCTGGACTAGTGCGCGGATTTGCCGTCGTAAGTACCGATACAGGTCACAACAGCCACGGAAAAGGATTTGATTTCGGCTTCATGAAAGATCAGCAGGCGTATTTGGATTTTGCGTATCTTGCGAATGCCGAAGTCGCCACGATTGCCAAACAATTGATCGCCCAGCACTACGGGAAACCGGCAGTTTTTTCATATTTCTCCGGTTGTTCTACCGGCGGGCGTGAAGGCATGGTTCTTTCCCAGCGCTATCCGACGGCTTTCAACGGAATCATCTCCGGTGATCCCGCCATGCGAACTGGGCTTTCGAACCTCGCGATCGGCAAGTGGATTCCCGTCGCGTTCAACCAGATTGCGCCGAAAGGTGCTGATGGCAAGCCAATCATTGTGCAAGCCATCACT
>QHZV01000283.1 GCA_003224785.1 Acidobacteriota bacterium | reverse complement strand
CTTCTATCGCTGTATTTAAGGAAGGGACCGGCGGATCTTGGAAGGAGGTTTCTCGAGGTGATGAGGACCCAAGATTGGCAACGCTTCCCGTCAGGATTGAACTGAGGGAATCCATCAATCAGCCACCCATCCTCGTGGCAACGGACAAAGCGAGCGGAAACTCGCAAGCCGTTTGGGATCCGAACCCGCAGTTAAAACAAGTGGACCTAGGCGATGCAAAGACAGTCACGTTGAAAAACGTGCCCGGATTTCCGGGCGAAGAACAGATGGGACTGGTGTTCCCGCCCGACTACGTTCCGGGAAAGCGGTATCCTCTGGTGATCCAGACGCACGGATACACTCCTCATCAGTTTCTAACCTCAGGAGTTTTCACAACTCCCTTTGCAGCCCGAGCGATGGCGGCGCGAGGAATTATTGTCGCGCAGATTGGAGGGGTAGATGAGTTAGGGTATGAAGAAAGCGTAAAGGCGTATGACAGCATTATAGGCAAGCTGTCCGGCGAAGGCCTCATTGACCCTACAAAAGTGGGCGCAATTGGTTTTAGCTCTCCGGTAAGAGTGGTCCTGGCGCACATGGCATTTGGAAAAAATCGCCTTGCCGCCGCTTCGATCCTGGACGGCGTGGATTCCGGCTATCTCCAGTCCATGCTTTGGCTTCAAGTTAAAGGTGATTTTGAGACGCGCTACGAAAACGGAGGATTGCCCTTTGGCGCGGAAGGGCTCAAGAATTGGATTGTGAAGAGCCCGGTTTTCAATACGGATAAAATGAAAACCCCACTACTTATCTTGAGTTTCGCGCCAGGCGCTCTTCTCGCCCAATGGGAAGAATATTCGACTTTGTACCAGCAGAACAAACCAGTTGAATTGATTACGCTGCCCGCGCCGTACGAGCATCCCTCAACGAACCCCAAGAACCGTTTGTACTCTGAGACTTTCAATGCAGATTGGTTTGATTTCTGGTTAAACAACCACGAAGACCCCGATCCCGCTAAAGCTGAGCAGTACAAACGTTGGCGCGAAATGCGCAAGATGCAGGAAAACGAGAAACAATCCGCAGAAACCACAACGCAAGGCGCAAATTGAAACGAGATTCTTAACTGAGGGTGCAGATTGGAAAGATCTGGATTACTCGATCGCCGCAGCTTCCTAAAGACGTCCGTTGCTGCGGCGAGTTCTCTGGCTTTCCCCAGAGTGGTATCGGCTCGGACACCTTCGTCTATTTCACCTGAAGAGCATTTATCCCTGACTGGAAATCGATTTGTGACGCACATCTCTCTCGTACGTGTAAATCAAATCGAGGTCAGTCCCAATCGATCCATCGGGGAAGACGAGTCCGCGGACAACACGATAGATAAGATTCGTGCCAGGCGCGACGCATTCGCCAGGGGCTGCCCTCATGGACGAATGACATGGGGACTAACCTGGCTGGCGCTCAACGATCAGCGGCAACAATATAAAGATGTTCGGCGTCTGCTGACCCTGTACCACGACCAACACGGCGACGAGATTACGTTTAATCCAGGCGGTTATTTCGCGCCCATGTACAACACCCGCGAAAGCATTCGGCAAACTATCAATGAAGCATTGAAACTGATTTCAAACATGGTAGGCAGCGGCTATCGGCCACAAAGCCTGATAGCTGGATTCATGGACGCGCAAAACCAAAGACTCTTAGCAAGCGATGAGGGAATCCACGTGTGCCAGGGGCAGATCTGGAGCCAGCACGCGATTGACAATGGCGACGGCGACGGTGGGATCTGCTATCCCTACTATCCGAGCCGTGAGCACTATCTAAAACCGGCGCAGGGTAAGAGCGATTTTATTGATTGTGTATGCCTCGATGGCTGGACCTGCGATTTCCTTGCGGCGCGTCGCAATGGTTTCGAAGGCAGCTTCAACAGCCGCATGGGTGTTGGTCCGATAGAAACGGTGGGAAATCTGGGGCTGGAACGTGGTCGCAGAGAAATGCTGGAGACAACTGCGGTGCATTTCGATACGGGTTTCGGACTGAACCAATTCGCGTGGGTCACTGCAATTTGGGAAGTGTCGATCGGCCACCACGAAGATCTCACTTATTGGCTGGAACAAATCGGGGATCGCTGGCCAGGCACGAAAGTTATTACAGAAGGTGAGTTCGGCCTGCGGTGGCGCCAGCATTACATGGACAACTCGCAGATCGACTATCGTTTTGTCCAACGTGGAACCGGTGCTCCTGGATCGGAAAAGAACAAGGAAATACGCTGGTTCATGAACAAAGACTTTCGGCTTGCACTTTTGCGCCATGTGGAAACAAACGGACCAGAAGAGGTGATCGACTTCACGCGCTACGATCTGCCAGCGCACGAGCCACAGGAACTGGAGCGAGAGTGGAGCCTGATGAACGTCATCAACCAGAAAGGTACTCGGTCGCAAGACAAACCGAGACCCTTGCTGCAACTGGCGCCAGAGCATCAACAGCTCATTTTCAGTCGCTATCCCAATCTGAGGACGAGCACGTGATCTCACGAGGCGGTTTGCTATTCGCGATTCTGTTGCTGGCACTCGCCCCCCCGACGGTTGTCGCTCGCCAAAGGGATGCGAAAGGATCGTTCCCCTTTCGCCTCCTTACGAATTTTGACTATGCTGAGTTCACACGGTTCGATGCTGCTGCTCCTCCCAAAGAGGGCATTTATCAGTCCAATGGGTTCCTCGCTCTTGTCGAAGACGGATTCGGAGGACAAACCGTCATTGTTCCTGCACCTGTAGACGAAGCACCGGGTAACATCAGCGATCGTTTGCCCGCGATGGAAATCGAGCCACCGGTCTTCGTTGACTCATCAAACAGAAGTTACGACCTGACGGCGAGCCCTGCGAAACGGCATGTGACGTACCACGCAGACCGGACTGTTTATCGTGCTGTCTTTGATGGAGGTCCGGAGGTCTCTTTGACGGTCTATCCCCACCTGACGCTGCGGACTCGGGGAACAGGCTTTACGATCCGCTCAGGAAATCAGCAAGATGCCGTGCGATACGGCTCAAATCGCTGGCCCTATCGTTTGTTGGTCGGGGCGCGTCCGAGTGCAAAGCTTAATGAAGGAAATCTCGAATGGATCCTTGCTCAAGGACGTACAGCCTCAGTCATCATTTCACTCGGCGGGACTGACAAGGAGGCGGATGCCACTCTGCGCGAGATTCGCGTGTCCCGTGATCTATTCGAACAGACAACTCACAAAAAATGGAACCAGTATCTGAATTCTGTTCCGCTGGTTGTACCCGACCAGCCGATCAAGTTCACGATCGGAACCACAGGTGAACAGCAGACGATTACGCCCGAGGACCTGGTTCGGAGCGAGCTTTGGTTCTGGCGGGGAGTATTGAATACGACGTGCCAAGTACCTTATCTGCCGGCCACTCCGCTGATGATCGCGGACTGGCCAAATTTCATGGGCATGTGGGGCAATGACGGCGTTTCAGAAGCCATCGCGTTAGCCGCAACAAATCGGAAGGACCTGGCCCGTGGCGCGATTCTGAACTGGTTTCGGTACGGAATAAATGCCCACGGAGACGGAACTGGGGCATGGACTGTCTTTCCTTCTGGGAGAAATACTTATAGTGCGAAGGGTCTTGAACGAGATACCGAAAGCGTGCCATTGCAAGGGACGCTTGTTGGCCAGTACGTCCGCATGACCGGCGACACAAGCATCCTTGACAGCAAGCCTGGAGGCGTGGCCGGCGACCGCACCCTCTGGCAAGCGTTAATCGCGTACCAGCGAAACTTACTCAGCGTGCGCGACATTAACCATGACCACTTGATCGATTGGACACATGTTTACGAGACAGGTTGGGATGACAAGGATTCGCCCTTTGTAGATCGTCACCGGACTCCAACGAGTGCTATCAATGAGCAGACTTTTAATCTCTGGAGCTTGGAGGAAATGACATGCTTGTCGCGACTGCGCGGTGAAGATCCATCGGAATGGCAGAAGGAATTCGCGGCCGCTAAAGAAGCGATTCGCGACAAATTGTGGGATGGCCAAACCCAACGATACTGGGACCTTGATTTGAGCACAGGAACGTTGTGGACGCAGGGTGAGAATCTGGATGCCTACTACCTTCTGTATTACGAATCCGATCCGAATCGCGTCGCAGCGATGATGAGGCAACTCGACGATCCATCGAAGTTCAATGGCCCGCTTCTGCCGACTCTGGCATTCGACACGGAGGATTGGGGAGGATACTGGCGAGGGTCGGCGTGGCCGAGGGAACATTCATACGTAGCCTTGGCATTGTCTCAAGCTGGACAAACACGAGAAGCATTCGAATGGCTCGCACGCGCAATTCACTCCAATATTGGCCCGATTCTTCCGGAGACCATCGATCCCAAGAAGTATCCGCGCGAGGAAGACATCAGTGACGTTCGCATCATGGGCTACGATGCTTTCGACACAGCAATTTTTCCAGATGTGGCCGGTTTGCAGATTTGGGGAGGTCGGGATCTCACGATCCGTGCACATTCTGGTTTGGGCAAAATCTACATACGGGGACAAAAATGGATGGGTGACAGCTACGACGTATTGTTTGACCCCGATCATCAAACGAGAGTGTGGCAGAACGGGCGAAAGTTGCGATCCCTAGCGCAAAATCAGGTATGGCAAGTCACCAAGGCGGAGGATCGGGTTGCTTTCCACACTGTTGGAATAGCCAAATTTAAGTAATCCTCTGGAAACAGCGGCATCGCAAATAAATTGCTGACGCAGGACACTCGGCAACGATTTCTTTCCTTCCGACTGCCATTGCAACATCCTAAAGAGCTGAATTTCAAAACCGACACCGATCTCGCTTTTCAACCGGGAAAGCCTGTAAGCACATCATCAGCGCTAACAGCTTCAACGGCTACCTGGGAATAATGGCTGAGGCAAAGCGTCGCGATCCAAATTTCTGATTGCCCGGCTTTCTGTCGTCCCTCCTCGTGTCTCAGGTTTCCGAATGTTCGAGAATCCGTACAGCATTCGCTTTATGAAGGAGAGACGACAATGGCGCAGAGACATCAACGCGGCTGGCTCAAAAAGGAAAAGCGCGCTCAAGGCGAAACCTGGGTTTTGTTCTTCCGCACTACTCGAAAATATGATGGCAAACGGGTGGAAAACAAAATCCCGATAGGCTTGGTCCAACAGCTTCCCGATAAAAACAGTGCATGGGCCGAGGTCGAACGACTCCATATTCCAATCAACCGGGTAGATGTGCGACGTGGTTTGACCTTTGGAGATTTGGCTCAGCACTACGCAGAACACGAGTTGGTTGAGTGCTCCGAATCAATCCGTCCCAAGGCGCACACAACCATAAACGGCTACGAGCGAGTTCTCCGGAACCGCCTGCTCCCACGATGGGCGAACAGAATCGCACTTGGCATCGAACCATTGGAAGTGGAGCAGTGGC
>QHZV01000282.1 GCA_003224785.1 Acidobacteriota bacterium | reverse complement strand
CCTTGAGTGCAGATCTTCCCGGCGGAGGCACGATCAAGCTCGATGGCAACGCCGGCCCTATTAATCCGAGCGACGCCGCAGCCACTCCGCTGCAGGCCAAGTTGAATCTGAAGAGTCTTGATCTTGCCGCCTCGGGATTCGTTGACCCAAGCTCTGGAATTTCCGGTGTCGCCAACTTCGATGGGACCGTGAATTCCGATGGCAAGCAGGCGAACAGTAGCGGCCACGCAACCACCGATAAGTTAAAGCTCTCGCCAAAAGGATCTCCCGCGCCGAAAACCGTCAACCTGCAATACGCGACAACTTACGATTTGGAGAAACAGAACGGCCGCCTCACCCAGGGAGACGTAACGGTCGGCAAGGCGGTTGCAAAGCTCTCCGGCACTTACGATCTGCAAGGCGAGTCTGCCAACCTAAATATGAAGCTCAACGCCGACAACATGCCGGTTGACGATCTCGAAAGCATGTTGCCTGCACTCGGCGTCACGCTCCCATCCGGTTCTTCCCTGCAGGGTGGAACGCTATCGAGCGATCTCACCATCAATGGTCCAGTCAGCAAACTTGTTATCACCGGTCCGGTGAAACTGGTGGATACAAAGTTGCACGGCTTCGATCTGGGATCGAAAATGTCAGCGATTTCAGCGCTCGCCGGTATTAAGAGCGGCCAGGACACAGCCATCCAGAACTTCAGTTCCGACGTTCACGTTGCCCCATCCGGAATTCAGACGCAGAACATTAATCTTGTTGTCCCCACAATCGGAACTCTGACTGGCAATGGAACAATCAATCCCGAAAACGCACTCGATTACAAAATGACTGCGGCCCTGAGCGGGACCTCGGTCAGCAGCGTTTCGCAGTTGGCAGGCATGAGCGGCAAAGGCGCGAGCATCCCCTTCTTCATCCAGGGGACGGCCGCGAATCCCAAGTTTGTTCCCGACGTGAAAGGGATGCTCGGTAGCCAACTGGGAAACAGACTGGGCTCGCAAGTCCCGGGCGGGCAGAACGGTCAAAACGTGGTGAACTCAATCACCGGCCTGTTCGGCAAGAAGAAGAAACAGTAGGCTGCAATAGGCTAAACGTATCCCAGCCCAGCCAAGCGATCATGGACGATCTGCTCGTCGCCCGAACCAGGTCCGCCGGTTGAAGGCTTCTTTTCCAAACCAGCCACCAGCGATTGGCCCTGCATGGTCTCAGGAATTTCGTATCCCGCGAGATCGAGCAGCGTTGGCGCGATGTCGAGCAGCCGCGCGCCCTCGTACTCGCCACTCAATGGACAATTCGGCGCAGCCAAAATAAACGTTCCGTATTGCGCGTGATTGCAACCATCCGGCCCGGTATCGTTTTCCTGAACGTGAATCGCAGGATGCCCAACCGTTCCAATTGAACGCCAGTAAAGTCCACCGAAATGGACGATCAAGTCCGGCGCGACATTGCGTACATTTTTGTAAAGGTCACGCGGTTTAAAGACCAAAGACCTCAGCGGCTGGCCTTTCTCATCAGTCATCGCTTCCAGCTTCGCTTTCATTTCATTCTGAAAGTTCTCGTACTCGCCTGCCGGAATCACGCCTTGCGGTTCGCGTCCTTGCACATTGAAAAAGACGCGCGCGTAATATCCCCCTTCGCTCCACACCCGCGTTTTTGCCCAGTTCACATTCAGCTTGTCGAACGGCGTGAGCGTTGTGGGATATTCATTCAGCACGAGCAGTTCTTCACGAATCAGCCATTCGTTGACTGCGATTCCGCCATCCAGCCTTTGCGCTCCGTGGTCCGAGACGACCAGCACCACCGTATCCTCATCCAAAAGCTCAAGCGCTTTACCAATCTGCTCATCAAGCCACAGCTAATATTCCGGAATTGCATTCTGATACGCATTCCCCGGCTCAAACTGCACATGCTTCTGGTCAAAGTAATTCCAGAAGCCATGGTGCATGCGATCGAGTCCGATGTCCACGAAATGAAAGTAATCCCACTCCTGCTCCTTCAGCAGCCAGTGGACGACCTTCCACTGCTTTTCGCTCATTTTAAAAATTTCGTCTTTGAGCCAGTCTTTGCGGTCGGTGCGGAAGTTCTTTACGTCCACCGGGTATTCGCCAACAAGCTCATTGATCTTGTGCTTGAAAGCGGTGGGATATGTGAAGTCATTCTTGGTCGTGTCCGGCGTAAGAAAGCAGCCGACGCTGATGCCGTTGATTTTCCGTGGAGGATAATTCGGCGGCACACCTACGATAATTGAGCGTTTCCCTTCCCGGGCCAGCTGGTCCCAGATCGCCAGTGATTTGATCGAAGCCGAATTGGCGAATCCGAGCTTCTCGTAAGAATGGTCCACGCGATTGCGAAACCCGTACACGCCCAACGAGCCCGGGTCCTGGCTGGTGCACATGCACATCCACGCCGGCACGGTGATCGGCGGATAGACGCTTTCGAGCCGTCCATACACGCCGGCGTCCATCAACCGTCTGAGGTTGACCAGCCGCTCGTCGCCGAACACGACTTCTGGCGCAGCGCAATCGAGTCCTAGAACGCAAATTTTCATTTCAAATTAGCGACGTGCCTTCCATCACTTGCGGAACCGGAACTCCTAAATAATTCAGGATTGTAGGCGCAAGGTCAATGATGTTTGGAAAATGACCATTGGGGTGCCCCACTCTTGTCGCGTCCTTTGCGGCAGGGTGGGGATCTTGACTCATGAAAAGAATCCCCGGCACCGCCTCCGGATCCACAATGTGGTCTCCGCTCCATCGCCGCATATTGTCTTCAATCAACGAATTCGCAAACCCACCCACCG
>QHZV01000087.1 GCA_003224785.1 Acidobacteriota bacterium | reverse complement strand
CGATTTCAGTCATGCCGGCATCAATGGCGCTCCGGTTCATATTTTTGATCCAGCCAATGGCAATGCGGAGTTTCAATTCAACGGCAACCTCGATGTGATTGATCCGACTCGAATCAATCCCGCGGTCCAGAAGTTTCTGCAAACCTACGTTCCTCAGCCTAACGTAGTGTCCGGAATGATGACGATACCGTGCGGCTCCGCGATGATGGGCATTCCTACTCCCGGTTCGGGCGCGGACTGCAACAACTACATGGATGTGCGCAATGAGTTGCAGGTCAATGATCAGGGGACGGTGCGCATTGATCAGGTATTTGCTAATGGCGACAGCCTGGTGGGACGTTATTCGCTGAGCGCCGAGAATGGATTCATGCCGGGAGAAATGCCGCCCGCTGGAGTCGGTTCCCTGCTGCCGGGATTCGGTTCTTTTAACGATAATTTTTCGCAGCAAGGAAACATTTCGTGGAACAAGATTCTGGGCCCTACGCGCCTGAACACGTTGGCGATCACGGCCTCGCGTCTGGCGATGCATCGCTTCAATGAGAATGCCTACACCAATGACATCGTCTCGCAGCTCGGACTTCAAGGCGTGGGATTCGGCGGGAACGGTGCTCTTGGCTCCCCCTTCTTCAATGTGCAGGGTTACTCTCCGATGGGTGACAACTATTCAGCTACGCCGATGAAAGCCTGGGACACGATTGGCGAGGCGCGAGATACTTTCAGCTGGCAGCATGGCCGCCATAGTTTGAAGTTCGGCGCGAGTTATCGGCGTTTCATTTGGCCGATGTGGGGATTCTTCCAGAACCGCGGGTACTACCAGTTCACCAATGGCTACACTAGCGATGCGACTCACTCTGGCGGCTCGGCATTGGCCACATATCTTCTGGGCTTACCTGCCGTGAAGCAGCGTCAGGCGGGTATTCCCCAGATGCAGCTTCGCCAATGGTATGCCGACGGATTCGTTCAAGACAGTTTCCGCATCACTCGCTCGACCACGGTTGAGATGGGACTACGTTATGAGTACATGGATCCGCTGGTGGACATCAGCTATACAAACACGAACCTGGTATTCACAAATGGAATAGGCACTGCGCCGTCGGTTTTCATTGGCGGGCAGAACGGATATCCGCGCGGACTGCGCTATCCGAATACGCGCAATGTTGCCCCGCGATTTGGGTTTTCGCAGTTGCTGCCGAGCGGGCTGGTGTTTCACTCGGCGTTCGGAATTTTCTTTACTCCGGTGGACATGAACACGTGGTGCAACCAGCGGCACAACGTCCCTTACGTTTTTCCGGAAACCCAGCAGAGCGACAACTTCACGCCACCCGCGACGTTGTATGCGAGTCAGCTCAATTTTTCGCCCGCCGTGCTGGGGCAGACGACGGTGAGTTTCACCGGCATGGATCCGCATTCCCCTTCGCAATACATTGAACAATGGAGCAGCTCGCTGGAGAAGAGCCTGGGGAGCAGAACGTCAATCGAGATTGGATATCTGGGGTCGCATGGCGTCCACCTGCAGCGCGCACACCTGATCAACAACGCGCCTCCGGGAGCGGGACCGATTGGACCACGGCGGCCGTTCCCGAAAATTGTGTTCGTATCGGGCACGACGTTGCCGGCGAACGTTACGTACGTTGCGCCTGCGACTGGATGCCCGAACGGAGCAACGTTGTGCACGCCGGTCAGCACGATCAACCTGCTCGAAGATAGCGCGCAGAGTTGGTACGACGCTGGCTACGTTAATGTGCGGAGGCGTTATTCGCGCGGCTTCACATTTTTGGCGAATTACACCTGGTCAAAGAGTTTGAGCGATGCTCCGGACTTCCGCTCGCCGATGTTCGAGTCTTCGATTCCGCAGAACAATAATGATCTGGCTGCGGAGAAGGGGCCCTCTTGCGATGTCCGGCACCGATTTGCACTGAGTGCGGTCTATTCCATTCCGGGAATCAGCCACTCGGCGTGGACCAGCGCTGTGACCAAGGACTGGCAGTTTTCAACCGTGTATCAGGTGCAGACTGGTTTCCCGTTTACGGTTTCAGTTTTCGGTGACACGGCGAATTCAGGCACCGTGCTTGGCGAAAATCCAATTCGCGCGAATACAACCGGAGCGCCGATATTTGGGCCCGGAACTCACACCGCATCGAGCTGGTTTAATAACGATCCGTCCAATCCTTCATTTGTGACTCCGCCGGCATTTACATTCGGGAATGTTGGACGAAACTCGATATACGGTCCGGGAATGCAGACGTTGGATTTAGCCATGGCGAGAGACTTCAAAATTACAGAGCGCGCCAAGTTTCAATTCCGTGGCGAATTTTTTAACGCGTTGAACCATACGAACCTCGGGACACCTGACCGGTTTGTGAACACGCCACAGTTCGGCACCATTACGCAATCAACGACGCCGGGGCGCGAAGTACAATTGAGCGCCCGGCTGTCTTTCTAAACCTTTTCACCACACAGGGCACGCAGTAAAACAGAAGGTTGCACAGAGGAGAATCAATAATGAAGAAGACTTGCGCTGGGGTAGGGATTACGTTGCTATTTGTCGCAGCGCTGTTTGCTGCTGAGACCACGAAGACCATAACAGTTAAAGGATACGTGCTCGACTCAGCCTGTGCCTTCACTAAAGGGCTGAAGAAACCGATCAGCGGAGAGTGCGCGACGGCATGCGCCAAGGCGGGATCACCGCTGGTGATTCTTGCGCCCAGCGGTGCGATCTATTGGCCGATTGCGGCAACAACTCCTTCGAGTGGCCAGAATGACAAGCTGCTTCCTTTTGCCGGAGAGAATGTGACGGTGAGCGGGAAGGTGTATCAGCGCGGGGGATCAATGGCGATTGTGATTAGCAAAATTGAAGGGGCGAAGTAGCAGTTAAGAGCGACAAAATGACTCTGTTATCCCGACCAAGTCGGATGATTCGCTTGCGAATCAT
>QHZV01000086.1 GCA_003224785.1 Acidobacteriota bacterium | reverse complement strand
GGCGCGAGCGAATTGGGATCATGCCCAAGATTCAGCCGCAAAGGTTGATTGCGCGCTTCCGTGGCCTGAGATGCAGTAATCTTTCCGTCTTCAAGCATGGCATTGATGACCAGATTGCGCCGGTGCAGCGCCCGGTCGGAATGATTGATGGGCGAATAATAAACCGGAGATTTGGGAAGTCCCGCAATCAGCGCGGCTTCATCGAGCGTGAGCAGCCTGGCAGGCTTGCTGAAGTAGTATTCCGACGCGGCTTCAAATCCATAAACGCCATGGCCGAGATAAATTTGGTTCGCGTAGAGCGTGAAAATTTGTTCTTTGGTGAACCGGCGTTCGATCTGGATTGCGAGCAGCGCTTCTTCAATTTTGCGATGGTAGGAGCGGTCCGGCGAGAGAAACAGATTACGCGCCAACTGCATGGTGAGTGTGGAAGCGCCCTGTGCGCGCTCGCCTGATTCCACATCGCGGTAGGCTGCGCCAATAATTCTCCAGACGTTGATACCCCAGTGGCGATAGAAACTTTTGTCCTCGGTGGAGATTAGGGCGTCGCGCAAGACCTTGGGAAAATCATTGTAAGAAGCTACGACGCGCCGCTGCAGGGCGAAAGAACCGATGGTGCGTCCCTGGATGTCATAGAGTTCGGTGGTTGAAATGGGACGGTAATTCTCCAGACGTTCCACTTGGGGCAGATCGGTGGAATAGATCAGGAGTAGCCCGCCTAATGCGCCGATAAGGGCTGAAAGCAGCACCAGAAGGCCGAAGACTATCCGGCCGACAAGCTTGCGGCGGCGCGACTCAACCGACTGCAACTCTTCCAGAACTGCGGGCATGGAGGGTTGTGCTTAGGATATCAGGCGGGGATGATTGAAACTCGGTTGCGAGCCAGAATGCCCGCAGCTTCACCAAATTGGTGTTGGGCGCACGGGCGTTCCCGCCCGTGCGATTGACCCTTAGCCTTGGCGGCTCTTCAAGACTTCGACGGCCTTGTCGAGTTGTTCATCGCGTTCCGGAGCGGCTTTCTTCTCCTGATCTGCCGGGGTCGCGTTTTCGTCCTCATCCGGCACAGCGGCATCATCGGCCACATCGGCGACCATCACGTTGGGAGTGACGGCGGCATCCTGGATGGCTTTGCCCTGCGGCGAATAATACTTCGCGATAGACAGGATCAGGGCTCCGCCGTCGGGAAGTTCAATCAGCTTCTGTACCGATCCATCGCCGAAGGTCTTGTCTCCGACCACATCACCACGGGCGTTTTCGAGCACCGCGGCGGCGACGATCTCAGCTGGTCCTGCGGTTCCCTTATTCACCAGAACCACGAGCGGCAGAGTTGTCACATCTTTCGCGGGATCGGCATTAAAAGCTTCGCGCGGATATTTCTGACCCTGCAGATACGTAATCGTTCCGTGGTTCAGAAATAGGTTTGCGGTCGCAATTCCTTCCGACTCGTCGCCATTGGCGCAATCGCGAAGGTCGAGAATCAATTTCCTGGCGCCGGATTTTTGAACTGCTTTGAGCTTGCTTGCGATTTCCGAACTCTTGCCCTTGGTCAGAGCGTCAACCCGGATCTGCACGATGCCATCATCGAGGGTCTTTTCTTTCACCGCCGGAATGGTTACAACATCGCGAGTGACCACAACCTTCTGCGGCTCCGAGCGCCGTGCTCGAACCACAGAAAGATTCAAGTTAGAGCCCGGGTCACCGGCAAGCAAGCTGCGGATCTGGGCGAGCGGCATCTCACGAGTGCTCTTGTTCTCAATCGCTTCAAGGATGTCCGTATCCTGCAGACCGGCCTTGTCCGCCGGACTGCCCGGAATTACCGCGACGACCGACGCGTAGCCGAAGCGCTTGGAAATGGTAGCGCCGATCTCAGCCTTCGCGTTCGTCTGCCGCGATTTGAAGTCCTTATACTGCTCCGGGCTTAGGTAGCTGGAGTTCGAATCCAGAGACTCAAGCAATCCATGCAGCGCGCCATCCGTCACCTGTGGCAGGTCTGGTTCTTCTACATACTCGCTGCGGACCCGCGAAAGCACTTCACTATAGACGGTCATCTGGCGATAGGCGCCGTCATTCGAGGCATGCACGCCGTTGATTCCGCCCGCAAAGGTGAATAGAAGAACTGCCGCAGACGCAACAAGAATTGAGGTCTTAACTTTGGTGGACATCAGACTCCAGATTTTCCAGGCCGCGCTCAAAGACGGCCGATTTCGGTAATTATAGCTGTTTTGATGCGAAATTCAGGAACTTCGGTGCATGAGAGGCGGGCATCAGGCATCAGGCATCACGTCTTAGCCATCGGGCTGGAGTCTGGTTTGCGGTTTGAACAAACGCCTGAGGCCTGACGCCTGCCTGCTGACGCCCGGATGGTGTAATATGACGCCCCGTGAGGTGATCTGTGACCCGCTTGCTCATTGTTTTTGCCATCCTAGCTTCAAATGTGATGGCTCAGTCTGAAGCCGGTGAGTGGAAGCAGCTTTTTGACGGCAAAGACCTGACCGGATGGAAGCATGTCGGCCCGGGTTATATGACCGTCGAAGATGGGCTGATTATGACTCACGGCGGAATGGGCCTGCTTTACTGGACGGGAGGCAAGCTTGGCGACTGCACCATTCGTGTGGTCTTCAAAATGCGCGATCACAACGACAACTCAGGTGTCTTTATCCGTATCCCCATTGAACCGCGGGAGGAGTGGATGCCGGTGCACTACGGCTACGAAGTGCAAATTGATAACGAAGCGGGGGGCGAAGACGAGTATCACATCACGGGCATGCTTTATTCGCTGACCAAGCCGCTGGCCCGCACCGGCA
>QHZV01000085.1:3900-4306 GCA_003224785.1 Acidobacteriota bacterium | reverse complement strand
TGCGACGCCTTCGGCATTCGCCCTGCAATCGGCCGTGCTGAAGATCGCATCCTCAACCGCGACTCTGCATGCGGATGTTGCGAATTACAGCAGTCCGACCGTTTCGGGCAGCTACGACGTTCGCCTGCACACGCAGGATTTTGCTGCGATGTCGCCGTCGGCACGCCCTGCCGGCGATGTTCTATTGACGGGCGAGTTGCACTATACCGACGACAAGAGCCAGCCTGCGTTGCGAAATGCCAGCCTCGCGGGCCAGGTCGCATCCGAGGCGATCACCGCAGTTTCCTCGGGCCGCCGTATCGAACTCCGAAAACTGCATGGCAAATACCAGCTTGCCAATGGATCATTCCGAGCGAACGGAGTGGTGGCAGATTTATTAGGTGGTCAAATCAATACGGACATCGAA
>QHZV01000085.1:3122-3888 GCA_003224785.1 Acidobacteriota bacterium | reverse complement strand
CACAGCATTTCCCTTCGCGACACGCAGCGCATTGCCCAACAGGCGGAACTGAACCGAGTCTCACTCGTAGGCAACCTCGATGGCACGGTCAACGCTTCCTGGAGTGGCAGCATAAGCAATTTACGCGCTCACTCTGATGTTTTCATTCGCGCCGCCAGCAAATCCAATGCATCTTCTGCCCGCGATATTCCCATCAACGGAGCGATCCATGCGGATTACGATGGCCCAAAGAGCACATTGGTTCTGCATCGAACGACCCTCCGCATTCCATCCGCGAGCCTGACCGCCGATGGAGAAGTCAGCAAGCGTTCACAGCTGCAGATTCAGGCCACTGCCAGCGATCTGCATCAACTTGCTGCACTGGCCGCGTCGTTCAGCTCGAAGCAAACGGCACCGCAAGCTGTTTCTGGTTCTGCGACTCTCAATGCAACGGTTCAGGGCTCAATGCAGGCTCCTCAAATTTCCGGTCGCCTGAATGCTCAAAATCTGAATGTCGAAGGCAGCGAGTGGAGAACAGCGGCATTCTCACTGCAAGCCGATCCATCGCACATCGCGATCTCAAACGGAACGCTGGTAGCTGCGCGTCAAGGACGGGCCTCCTTCGGCGCAAGCGCTCGATTACGTCACTGGTCCTATGCGCCCTCTGATCCAATTCAGGCCAATCTGTCCGTCACGCAGATGCCGGTCGCGGATCTGCAGCGCCTTGCCAATGCTCACTACCCGGTCAGTGGAGATTTATCGGGGAACATTTCCGTGAGTGGATCGC
>QHZV01000085.1:0-3023 GCA_003224785.1 Acidobacteriota bacterium | reverse complement strand
ACCATAGCAGGCGCCGCCACAACCAATCTGACGTTCACCCCCAAAACTAAAGCTTACAAATTGAATCTGGACGCGCCCGCCATCGTGCTGCAGAAGCTCCATGCCGTACAGGCGAAGAACCTGGCGATCAATGGAACTTTGAACATCTCCGCGTCTGGACAAGGCACTCTCGATAATCCTCAACTGAACGCTTCCGTTCAGCTTCCTCATCTCGCGATCAAAGATAAAGCCATCAGCGGACTCAAAGCCGAGGTTCGTATGGCCAACAAACAAGCTGATCTCAGCCTGGATTCTCAAGTAGTCGAAGCTTCGGTCCGAGCGCGTGGCCACATCAATCTGACCGGTGACTACGAAGCCGACGCGTCCTTTGACACCTCAGCCGTACCCCTCGATGCATTATTGGCGGCTTACGCCACTGTGCCGCAGGGCTTCAAAGGACAGACCGAGGTCCACGCTACCATCAAAGGTCCTCTGAAAGATAAGACCCGGCTCGAAGCGCATCTTACGATTCCAACCCTGAACGCGAGCTACCAAGCGTTGCAAATCGGAGCTGTGAAACCAATCCGCGCCGATTACTCACAGTCTGTAGTTACTCTGCAGCCCGCCGAGATTCGCGGAACTGGAACTTCGCTCAAGATACAAGGGTCGGTTCCTCTCGCCGGGAACAGCGTTCCTAACCTAACCGCACAAGGCTCCATCGATGCTCAAATACTCCGCATCGCGAACCCTGACCTGCAAAGCTCCGGCACCGTTGCGCTCGATGTCCACGCCTCTGGCTCCGGCAAAGCTCCACAGCTACACGGTCAAGTGCGTCTGCAAAACATCTCGGTTTCTACGACGACGGCGCCAATCGGTGTTCAGAACCTGAATGGGGCTCTCGATATCAGCAACGACCGTGTGCAGATTTCCAACGTGAACGCAGATGTAGGCGGCGGCAAACTCACCGCTGCGGGTTCCATTGCCTACCGCCCCAGTCTGCAATTCAATGTCTCGCTGCAGGGCAAGTCGGTTCGCTTGCGATATCCCGACGGACTTCGCACCGTGCTCGACAGCAATCTCGCCTGGACCGGTAGCCTGCAAGGTTCGAATCTAAATGGACGCGTCCTGATCGGATCCTTGTCGTTCACTCCCGATTTCGATCTCGCCAGCTTTGGCGATCAATTCAGCACCAACGCCGCTACGCCTGCCGAACCCGGGTTCGCCGACACTATTGGCCTGCAAATTGCCGTGCAATCAAAAGGCACTCTCAGCGCGAACACGTCGCAGCTGAGCATCGAAGGTGACGCAGATCTGCGCGTCGGCGGAACCGCCGCAAACCCCGTGATCACTGGCCGCACAGATCTCAACTCGGGCGAACTCTTCTGCCGCAACGTGCGTTACGAATTACAGCGCGGAGTTATTACTTTTGACAATCCCAACCAAACCAGCCCTGTGCTGAACGTTTCAGTCTCCACCATAGTCGAACAATACAACCTGACCATCGACATGCGCGGGCATTTTGATACGCTCACGGTTTCGTATTCTTCGGACCCCCCGCTCTCCAGTGCCGACATCATTAACTTGATCGCACGTGGCAAGACCACATCAGAATCTGCCGCGTCGAGTCAAAGCACGGATTCCATGGTCGCCTCTCAAGCAGTAGGCCAGGTAAGCGGCGGGCTGCAGAAACTTGCGGGACTCTCCAGCCTACAAATTGATCCACTCCTCGGTGGTAACAATCAGAACCCGTCCGCTAGGATCGCCTTGCAGCAGCGGGTCACGAAGAACTTTCTGTTCACGTTCTCAACCGACGTCTCGCAGCCTGGAAGCGAACTGGTACAAGGCGACTACCAGATCAACAAACGATGGTCGGTAAGCGTGACCCGAGACCAGCTTGGAGGCGTGTCCGTTGACGGCCGCTTCCATACGAAGTTCTGAAACAAACTGAGGTTAGATTCATGCCGCCCGGTCCCACGGTTCCTCGGCGACCGCTTCGGCTTTCGGCAGCAATTGTCCCCTATTGCTTTCTTTCGCCAGCTCGGCATTAAGTTCTGCTCCAACCAGCAGAGCAAGGGAGTTCCAATAGAACCACGTCATGAAAGCGATGAAACCCGCAAGCGTTCCGTAGGTGCGGCTATAGTTTGCAATGTGACGGAAGTAGAATCCAAGGCCGTACGAAAATCCCAGCCAACATGCGACTGCGAGAATCGCCCCCGGCAGTGTCGCGAAAAAGCGTTGCTTAATATCCGGCGCGAAAAAATACAAGAGTTCCGCCGCAATGAGCGTGAAGGTAATAGCTATTGCCCAATGCATGGCGGGCCACAACAGAACGAATTCGCGAGAAAGATAGACTCTCGCCGCCAGCCATGCGCCGAAGCGCGGCCCCAGGATCATCACCGTCAAGGCCGAAAGTAGCAGGGCCCCAGTCATTGCCGAGAGACCAATCGCCAGTAGCCGCGTCTTCCAAAACGGCCGAGTGTCGTCGGCGTCGTAAGCAATATCCAAGGCATCAATAAGCGCGCTGAATGCGCCCGATGCAAGCCAGATCGTTCCCACCATGCCGAAGGAAAGCCATGACTTCTCGTTCGCTTTCAATAGATCCCTCAATACTGCTTGGATCATTCGCATCGTATCCGCCGGCAACAGGCGCGACATCAAATCCAATACCCGAGAGAACAAGTCCGGCAAGGGAACGGACGCCATCACGGCGGAAAGCAGGATCAGGGCTGGGAACACAGATAGCACAAGAAAATAAGAAAGCGCCGCCGCAACCTGCAGCGCGTGATGACGCAACAGGTCGCGATAGGTAGCCGTGAGAGCTCGCCGAAGTCCTGGCCCTGTCACGCCTTTTGGATGCGTCCGGCCTACGTGGAGTCGGCGGTTGCCGAGACCCATTGACGACCCGGCACAGTGGGTCAATAAGTGATAACGCCTCGTGGCTGTTGAAAAAGTCCGTTTTAGTCAAAACGCTCGAAATTCGAGGGATACAAAATGCCATTAAGTTCGAGAGGATCGCTTATAACGCATCCTGACGCAATTTTGTT
>QHZV01000084.1 GCA_003224785.1 Acidobacteriota bacterium | reverse complement strand
GGTTGAATACGGCTTCCGCATGCCTTCGGCGCTCGATAATCGTCCGTTGACGTTTGAAGAATTCGAGCACCGCACGAATCAGCTGGTTTATGTGTCGGCGACACCGGGCCCCTATGAATTGACGAAATCTGCGGGCGTGGTGGTTGAGCAGGTGATTCGTCCCACCGGGCTGGTGGATCCGCCTGTCGAAGTGCGTCCCGTTAAAGGACAGATTGACGATCTGCTGCACGAGATTCGAGATCGTGTCTCGCGCAACGAGAGAGTATTAGTTACCACTCTGACCAAGCGCATGGCCGAAGACCTGGCCGAGTATTACAGCGAAGTGGGCGTGAAGTGCCGTTACATGCACTCGGAAATCGAAGTGCTGGAGCGGGTGAAAATTCTGCGCGATCTGCGCAAGGGCGAGTTTGATGTGCTGATCGGAATCAATCTGCTGCGCGAGGGTTTGGATTTGCCCGAAGTTTCGCTGGTCGCGATCCTCGATGCCGACAAAGAAGGGTTCCTTCGATCGAGCGGGTCTTTGATTCAAACCGTGGGCCGGTGCGCCCGAAATCTGAACGGGCGGGCGGTGCTGTATGCCGACCGCATGACCGATTCGATGAAGAAAGCCATGGACGAGACCGATCGCCGGCGTGCGATTCAGGAAGCCTACAACGCCGCGAACGGAATCACGCCGGAATCAATCGTGCGGCGGCTAGACATGTCCCTGGCGCGCATTGTTGAAGCCGACTATGCGGACCTGGCCAGCGTCGAAGCCGACGGCATCCCGGACTTCAAGAGCCAGCAAGAACTGGATGCGTTCATCACCAAGCTCGAAGCTGAAATGCGGGAGACGGCAAAGAAATTTGAATTCGAGCGGGCGGCCAAGCTCAGGGACAGGATCAAGGAGTTGAGAACCAAGGAGTTTTTGTTCGCGTGATTCCGAATTTCTATTACGCGATCCGGCGGCGATATCGGCGCCTGTTTCCGTACCACGCTGTCACCCAACCGACTCCTGATGTCGACGAAGAAGACCTCATTAGA
Source organism: Acidobacteriota bacterium (assembly GCA_003224785.1). GTDB lineage: Bacteria > Acidobacteriota > Terriglobia > Terriglobales > Acidobacteriaceae > Gp1-AA145. The sequence continues at coordinate 2,863 of QHZV01000084.1, read as the reverse complement.
GTCATTCTGAGAGATTTTCCATCCCAGCAATTTGATACTGTCATGTCAGTACTTCGCGAATACGGCACCGAAAAATGGGAAGGTGCTCGGGCTCGTGTCTATCTGGCGTGCCTCAAACTCGCTAACGGGAATGTGGACAAACTGAGAGAACAAACAAAGCGGGCTAAGCAGGACTTCCGGGATGTGCTGGCTGGTGCCGAGTACCCCGGATATTGTCGTGCTGGAATGTTTCGCGTCCGAGAATTACCGCGAAGATAACAACAGAGCATTGTTGATGGCGATTGGAAGCAGTACGAAGAATGGCTGAGGAGGTAGTGCTCGGCTATATTGTGAGATATTCTCTCGGCGTCACAATCTCAATTCCCCGCCATGGATTCAGCACAAGCAGATCCGCATCGCCGGTGATAATCAGGTCGGCCCGGCCGTTGAGAGCGAGTTCTAGAAACTTATCATCCTTTGGATCTCGGCACTCGCGCACAACCTGAATAATAGGCACCATCGTGACTTTGCGTCCGAGTAGCCGAATGAACTGTCTGCGATTCGTTAAGCTAACATACCGGTCCAACCTTGGCCGGGACAGAACGTTTACTATTTCCTCCATTGTTGCTTCGGACACAAGTAAACGCCCAGCCCTCATAGCCTTTTGGACAGCGTCGGCGGGAAGAGATCGGGGCAGAAGAAGGCGGCTAACCAGAACGTTAGTGTCAATGACGATGCGCTCAGGCATCAGTCTTTGAGAATGTTAGCAAGGATTTCTTCGGTGAGGCCACGCTTCGCGGCTTCAGCGCCAACGCGATCACAGAATTTCTCAAATTCATCAATCTGCACGCCTCGGATACGCTGATATTCCTCTGCGGACATGATTACGGCGACATCTCGGTTCTGTCGACGTATGACAATCGGTTCGCGCTGGGCGGCGTCGAGGAGTGAGGCTAGACGCTGCTTGGCTTCAGTCGCTGAAACAGCACGCATGCGGGGATTATAGCCAAAATAGACAGATTAGACAATTTGTTATTCAGCGCGCGGCGGCGCCCTTTGCCATTTTTTTTGCGCTTTGGGGCTGCGCCAGTTGCATTTCCTTTTGCAGGGACGTAAACCGCTGCAGGATTTCGTTCATCCGCATGCCCATGTTGCGGATAGTTTCGATCTGGAAACGGGCGCTCGGGGGAATGCTTTGCGTATCCATGAGCATGAGTTCGGAGTTTCCCAAGATTGAAGTTAGCGCATTGTTCAAGCTATGGCGCATTTCAAGGATGTAACGCCCCAGGGAAGCTTCGCGCTCAAGTCGCGAGGTCAGCTCTGACAGTATGGCTAATTCTGATGCCGCCCCGGAATTTTCCAAAAGCTTTTGAGCGACCGAGATGACAAGATCAAGCCAGCCAGCAATCTGATCGATGGAAATCACACCGGGGAAGCTGTGAGCATGCCCATTCGAACTGGAAACATGGATGACGGGTTTGCCTGAACTGCGCAGAGAATCACGAGCATCATTCACGAAAACCGGCGGTTTCTTTTCGACATGCCAGCGCGTCGAGATAGCGTGGCGAAAGTCGACGTCATCGGAAATGATCAGTACTGTTGGACGTTCCACAGCGATTGCTCCATCCGGGGTTGCAGAATCCAGCTGCTAATTTCCGTTATTGTCCCCATCCCATGAACTGCCTGAGATTTCAAATTCCTGAGCGGAGCCGGCCGCCGCCGCTTTCGCTTTCGGTGTGCCGCGCCGCGATGCATGCACCAGCGCCGATTCGACTGCGGTGCGCAGGTCCACGAGGATACAAAGCGGTTGGCCGGCAGAATATTCCGCGTGAAACATAACTTTCCACGAAAGGCATATCATTCGTAACCTGGCGATCGGCTCGTCCGCGGCAAATTGCGCTTTGCGGCAGTCGAGCGTCGTCACTCCTTGCGCCTCAAGGTCCCGAAATCCGTCGAGAATGGTGTTGATGTCCTGATGCATTAAGCGGAAGAAAGCCCGCCGAACCAGAAACCCAAAACGCGCGAACGTCACCAGAGCAGACGGCTCGAAAAATTTGTCACCGCATGAGGACTTGACCCGGCGTCCCTGTTCGATGATGCGCGAAGTGAAAAGTTCATTCAGATTCTTTGCGCGATAAGCTTTGCCGAGAAGCTCCTCAAGCTGGTCGAGCCCGCTGATTTCGACAATCTCGACCGGTCCCAAAAACGGTTGCATGATCTTTGCAGCTTCGGTCAAGCTGAGGCTGGGGCCGCTGATATCTGAAGGCGCAGCCTGCGAGAAGAGTTGCACCAGCAGGAAGTCCACCTTGTCGCGGTCGGACTCAGTGCGTGTTTCCTTGCCCAATACGAATGACAGCAGCGCCCGCAATGCGGTTTCATCTGCTTGAGTGGAAGTCTGTACGAACTGGCGAAGCTGGTGGATCTGCACACGCTGATCCATATCAGCCAGAAAATCCTTGGCATTGGCCACACCCGCAGCGGAAGGAATACCCGAGCCGGATTCGAGTTCCGGACAAGGCTGTGTCTCGATGGCGAATTCCCGCGCGAGGGCCGAATAGGCCGCATACACGGTGCGCATGTTCTGCCAGGCGGCGTTCGGATCGTTTGCGGTTACGATAGTCATACTCCTACTTCGCTGCCGAAATATGGTGCAACAGGACGGCCAAAGATTTTCCGGCTAAACAATTGAATCGGTGTGAGGGAGCTTGAGCGGGAATGCGACTCTCATCTCATCATGAGACGAGAGTATCTACTGGAGACGCGGACTGGCCGGAGACATGTCAGTCCGGGACCCAATGTTATAGCGCTTGAGCTTTCGATAGAGTGTGGCGCGGCTGATGCCAAGCATTTTTCCGGCGACCACTTTATCGCCGTTCACCTGGTC
>QHZV01000073.1 GCA_003224785.1 Acidobacteriota bacterium | reverse complement strand
TCTCCCGCTGCTGGCGGGGTCGCGTCTCGTAATAGCAAGCCGCGAGGCCACTTTCGACGGCAAACTCCTGAGGAGTCTGCTCAAGAGTTCGGGCGCCACATTTATGCAGGCCACTCCGACTACGTGGCGCATTTTGCTGGAATCCGGCTGGACCGGAGATCGCAACCTGAAGGCAATCGTCGGAGGGGAAGCTGTCTCCGCCGAACTCGCGCGGAAACTCGCCGCTTGCTGTGGGTCAGTCTGGAACATGTACGGGCCTACGGAAACTACGGTCTGGTCCTCGCTCTACCGTGTTGACGGCCGCGAGGAGCGCACGGTTCCCATTGGAAAGCCGATCGCCAACACTACGCTGTACGTTCTGGGCCCACATCGCGAACCGCTTGATACCGGAAGCGAAGGCGAACTCTACATTGGCGGCGAGGGGTTGGCTCGGGGATATTTCCAAAGGCCGGAGCTGGCGGCAGAAAAGTTCGTGCCCGACCCATTCTCGTCTCGTCCGGGCGCCCGCATGTACCGTACCGGAGATATCGCTCGCCATCGCTCCGACGGCAACCTCGAATTCCTGGGTCGTGCCGATCATCAGGTCAAAATTCGTGGGTTTCGCATTGAGTTGGGCGAAATCGAGGCAGTGCTGGAACAGCATCCAGCGATAAAGCAGGCAGTGGCGACTGCGCGAGACGACAATTCAGGTAATAAGTATTTGGCCGGCTATTTCATCCCACAGCCGGGAGCAAGCTTTTCTCAATCAGCGCTTCGCGAACATCTGCGCAAGCAATTGCCGGAGTACATGATCCCCTCGGCATTGGTTGCGCTGCGTGAGTTTCCTTTGAGTGGCAACGGAAAAGTTGATCGCAAAGCCTTACCCGCCCCGCAGGCTAGCGACTACCAGCGCGACCACCAGTACGTCGCTCCGCGCGACAAGGTCGAGAAGAAGCTGGTTGCAATCTGGGAGGAAATACTGGGCGTGAAGCCCATCGGCATCAAAGATAGGTTCTTCGACCTTGGCGGAAAGTCATTGCAAGCCGCGCGGCTGTTCACCAGGATCATTGGAACTTTCGGTAAGGAGCTGCCACTGACAACGTTGATTCAGGCGCCAACGGTCGAGCTTCTAGCCAACGAGATAAAGCCTTCGGCAAAACACGCCAACTACTCCACGCTCGTGCCAATGCGCAAAGAGGGAACTCGCCCGCCTTTCTTCTGCATTCACGGAGGGGCCGGGAGCACCCTGTTTCTCCATCGGCTAGCCGAGAAGATGGATGCTGAGCAACCGTTCTACGGCATTGAACCAGAAGGTTTGGATGGGAGAGAGTTCCAGCACACGACCGTTGAAGAGATTGCGGCCTACTATCTGTCCGAGATTCGCAAAGTCCAACCTCATGGTCCGTACTGCTTTGGAGGCTACTGTTTTGGCGGAATCGTCGCCTACGAAATGGCGCAACAACTTCTTCGGCAGGGTGAGCCGGCGGCTCTGGTTGTCTTGTTTACTGCAGAGCTGTGTTTCCACCGCAAAGTACCTGCGCCAGTAAAACCAAAACCTCCGGTAAATGCGGCCAGCCGCAGGATTGCGACTCTGCTGAAGAATCCGGTGCGGGCGCTCTATAGAAAATCAGCAGTGCGAATCGTGAAAGCGTGGGGAAAATTTGCGCCGACGTTCTATCGGATGTGGTTCCGTCTCGGCTTCAAAATTCCACCGAAAATGCGCACCTTATATGTATGGCGAACTCTGATTCGCGCCGAACGGACTTACATTCCTAAGCCCTACTCTGGCACAATTGTGATGTTTCATGGCTCTGATTATGACGATGATCCCAGCCTGGGATGGGGCGGCCTGGCTGCAAATATCGAGCACCACATAATCGGCCACAGCAGTCAGGATTCTCGCCGTGACTTGATGAATGAGCCGTGGGTTAATCAGACTGGGCGTGAGTTGAGCGATTGCATCGCTCGGGCGTGTGAAGTGGTCACATTCAAACCCGCGCAAATTGCTTAGTCCTTTGCGGGCTTGGCTTGCCTAAACGAGTTCCTGCCGTAGTAAACGTATGTGTCTTTCGCAACGTAATCCTCGTCCTCGTTGCGATGAATACGTTTCCGAGGAGTGACCGTAGCGGGCCTGGATTCGTGTGGCTTGGGTTTCAGCCTTGCCGATGCATGCTGGATAGTTTGATTTTCAGAAATTGATTTCAGTGGCTGGCTCGCGATTGGTACTGTGCCAGGAGCTACCGCGATGCCGGCTTGCACCGAACTTACATTTGCGGTGCGACTGCTCGGCAGGGACGCTTTAGCATAATGCCTCGCGATGGAGAAGATGCTCATCACCACTAACGAACAGATCGCTCCTAAAGCTAGCGAAGTCCAAACCTGGGAGTTCCTGGAGAGCGAGTTGCGCCTTATAGCCCACGCGGAGTTTGCGCGTGCCAACGCGATTCGCATCCGTAAGGGAATACCCGATAGCTGAATTCTGACCTGAGTTCCGGCAACTGCGGGGTTTTCCTCGATGCGCACTCTCGTTCGAATTTCTTTTAGCTCATGCAATCCTTCAGCATTCAGGCGTTGAAAACGGGTAGCAGTGTGGTGTGCGACACGTTAATGAAAGTCTGTTCGCGCCAATCGCTGTAGATTTGCGAAACCGCGCGACATTAGCCCAGAAGTGAACAGAGCTGCGGAGTTTCCGTAGCCCCATCGGTATGATAAGTAGAACCGCAAGTGTCTGCGTAAATCGCTTCGCGCTTCTCGATCCAAAGTTGCGAATCGCAACCATATATCGTGAAATCTGGAAGTGTTCGCGGGTCTGCCGAATTCTTTTCGAAAAGGCGCTGGTTGAAAAGGCGCTGAGGGCGCCCATGCCCTCTCTAATTTTGCGAGCGCTTTCCGGCCATCTTAAGATTTGCGCGGGAGGACGCTTGACCTTCACAATGGCTGGTGTAGGCGGTTTCGGCTGGCTCGGTGCTACGCTCTCGGGTGTCTGCGGAGCCTCCAGCGCTTGGCTGATCAGCCCATGCGGAACCAGGGGCTCATCATCTTGAGGTCGCGGCTTCCGCCCAGGTAACATCGCGGCTCTTGGATGCATGGATTCGAAATGCCGCTGCCCACAAGAATCACACGAGCCACCCTTTGACTAACTTTATTGGACCCGTTGCAGTCGGCTTACCAATTTCTGCGCAAGATTTTCGCCAGACTCCGACCAAAGCAGGCGCGCGTTCGTACCCGCGCTCTTCTCCACTCGATTGATAAAGTCCACCAGGACTTTCAACGGCGCGTCCAACCCGAAATCGATCTCGATGTCGCCTTGCGTCTTCGCTTCGCCTTCCGCGAATTCCTCCCCTCGCACGATGAACCTCACCAATGCGGGTTCCAAGACCCATTCTGCCGGGGCCTGGCGCGGGCTCCACAATTCCCAATTCGCCTCAAAAACATACGCATAATCCTCGTGCACCAGCCCGGATACAATTGCCACTGCCTCTTCCGGTCGCGCTGCCGGCGCGAACTGCTCCTCAAGAATCGTTGCTTCAGTCCAAGACACCGGATGCAGAGACAAAGCCGTGATGCCAGGAGCGGACTGAGCGAAAGGAAAGTCGCGCATCACGGCGAGCGCGCGCATAAACATAGATTCGGTGCTGAAATCAGAAAACCACAAGCTTAGATATAAAGAGTCAGCCATCACCTAAGGATACCGCCCTTGTCGGAAGGTTTCATTCCGGCCATCAATTCGCTGTGCCTGGCCAGTCGGGGGCTAAGTCACGCAATACGAGATATGCAATCAGATCCACAATCCTCGTTGATCGCACGTAAGTTGAAGTTGAGTCGCGAGAGCTGGACCGTAACTTCCTGACGAAATTAGTGACTCAATGGTACTGATCTAAATAATGGTACTGATCTGAATATCAGATCAGTACCGATTGAATGTTGCTGCCTCAATAACCGGCAAGTTTTGGTATGCTGATGTTTAGGCTCGGGTTCGGTCTGGTTCTTCCGCATCGTCTTCTGGCCTGATCAAGAGGTTCTGCTCTTAAGTGTCAACGTCCCCGTCGTCTAGCCTG
>QHZV01000072.1 GCA_003224785.1 Acidobacteriota bacterium | reverse complement strand
GGCCCCGAATGTGTCCCGAAACCACTGAAACTGCGCCGAACTCGCCCATGGCGCGTGCATTGCAGAGAATCACGCCATAGAGGAGTCCCCATTTGATATTGGGCAGTGTGACTCGAAAAAATGTCTGCCAGCCGCTGGCGCCAAGGGTCAGCGCGGCCTCTTCTTCCTCATTGCCTTGTGCCTGGACTAGCGGAATCAGTTCTCGCGCAACGAATGGGAAGGTGACGAAAACGGTCGCGAGCACAATTCCCGGCACGGCAAAAATAATTTTGACGTTGTGTGCGGCGAGCCATGGACCGAGCAAGCCCTGCAATCCGAAGATCAAGACGTAGATCAATCCGGAGACGACGGGAGAGACAGCAAACGGCAGGTCAATCAGCGTGACCAGAAAACTTTTGCCGAAGAAATCGAATTTGCCGATGGCCCAAGCCGCCGCTATTCCGAAAACCAGGTTCATGGGGACGGCAACGCCAGCCGCGATCAGCGTCAGACGAATTGCTGCCAGAGCATCAGGCTCACGCAAAGCCGCGAAATAAACCGAAATTCCTTTCGCAAAAGCCGATGCAAACACCACCGCCAGAGGCAGAAACAGGAACACGCCCAAGAACAAAACGGCCACGCCGATCAGAGACCAACGGACCCAGCCAGATTCGGTCGTCGCCCGAGCCGCTTTGTCGGGTGCAGACCAGAAATTTCTTAACGCTAAAGTGGTCGCCATAATTTAAGCCTCGCTCAATGCGAGGTCATTGCCTCCAGCCGTGCTCTTCATGCGCCCACCGCTCCACGCCTGCAGTAAGTTGATCGCCAGCAGCATCAAAAACGAAACCACGAGCATGACCACGGCAATCGCTGTTGCGCCGGCGTAGTCGTATTGTTCGAGTTTGGTGATGATTAACAGCGGAGTGATTTCCGTCCGCATGGGCATGTTGCCCGAGATGAACACCACGGAACCGTACTCACCCACGGCACGCGCAAACGCCATAGTGAATCCCGTAAGCGCGGCCGGCATGATAGCGGGCACCAGGACGCGCGTGATGGTTTGCCAACGATCTGCACCCAGACTGGCCGCTGCCTCTTCCATTTCCTTGTCCAGATCTTCGAGCACCGGTTGCACCGTGCGCACCACGAATGGAAGTCCGGTAAATGTGAGGGCGATCACGATGCCGAGCCGCGAGTACGCCGCCTTGATGCCGAACGGTTGCAGGTAATGACCAATCCAACCGTTTGACGAATAGATTGCAGTGAGTGCGATTCCGGCAACAGCAGTCGTCCACCAGCGAATCGAAAATCCGCTTACCCGGGAACGTATAGCGCACCAGCACCCAGGCGACGATCAGCCCAAAGACCAGATTGATGGCAGCTGCGATTCCAGATGCGCCAAAACTGAGCTCATAGGAAGCCATCGCGCGCGGCGCAGTGACCACGTGCCAGAACCGGGGCCACGTAAGCGACGAGGCTTTCAAAAACGTTGCGGAGAGCGGAATTAGAACGATCAGGCTGAGATATAAAACTGTGAACCCCAGAGAGAGTCCGAATCCCGGCAAAACGCTACGTTGTTTGAGTCTGATTTTCATCTACTTTCTTCACCCATCTGGGTCGCAAGTTCTACTGATTTGGCTGATAAACCTGATCGAACACGCCGCCATCAGCGAAATGAGTCTTCTGGGTCTTCTGCCAATCCCCGACAATCTCCGCAAGGGTAAACAACTTCACTTTTGGGAACTGGCTGGCATATTTCTTGGCGATGACCTGTGAGCGCGGCCGGTAATATCGCTTCGCCGCAATCTCCTGGCCTTCGGGGCTGTAGAGATATTTGAGATATTCCTCGGCGACGGTCCACGACGCTGACGGTGGGTTCGCAAAGAATACTGACTGAAGGGACCACGATTTCAAATTTGTCCTGGCCAAGATCTTTCGCACCGAGCAGGACTTCGTTCTCCCATGCGATCAGTACGTCACCAATGCCGCGCTCAACAAACGTTGTTGTCGAACCGCGTGCGCCGGAATCGAGCACCGGCACGTTTTTGTAAAGCTTGCCAACAAAATCTTTGGCTTTCGATTCGTCTCCGCCAGATTTTTTGAGCGCATATCCCCACGCTCCGAGATAGTTCCAGCGCGCTCCGCCGGAGGTCTTGGGGTTGGGGGTAATTACCGAAACGCCCGGCCGCACAAGATCATCCCAATCCTTAATTCCCTTCGGATTGCCCTTGCGCACGAGAAAAATAATGGTCGAGGTATAGGGAGAGCTGTTGTCCGGCAATCGCGATTGCCAGTTAGCCGGCAGAAGTTTGGCGTTTTGCGCGATGGCGTCAATGTCGTACGCGAGCGCCAAAGTGACGACATCAGCTTCGAGTCCGTCAATTACTGCTCGGGCTTGCTTGCTTGAACCGCCGTGTGACTGCTGAATTTGGACGTCGTTGCCGGTCTTTGCTTTCCAGTGTTTGGCGAAAGCTGCGTTGTAATCCTGATAGAGCTCGCGAGTTGGATCGTAAGAAACGTTGAGCAGCGTAACTGTGCCGGCAGTGGCAATGCCGGGAATTAATAGAAGAATGATGCCGAGAACCAGGAAGGCCTTCTTGTTCATTTCTCACCTTTCGTGATGTTGCCGTGGACCACCATCGGTAGTACGCCGGCTTCGAATTTCTTTTTGCGACCTTTCTCGCGGCGTAGCGGAGTTGCATTAGCAATATCCGCGAGTGATGTGCTGTCGAGGATCTTGGCCGCCGCATCGCGCACATCGAGGAAGACCTGATAGAGAGCGCGGTGCTCGGCATCTCGATCAATCAAGCTGCGCAGCTGTTCTGCATCTCCAAAGGGCGCAAGCGGACCATCAATCAGGCGGATGATTTCGCTGAGGTGGATCTCGGAGGGTGCGCGACGAAGCTGGTATCCACCTTTAGCTCCGCGGACACTCTCAACCAGCCGTGCATTCTTCAACTCAAGCAGGATCAATTCGAGAAATTTTTCCGGGAGCTCTTCTTCATATGCGACATCTCGAATGCGGATCGCGCCCTGGTTGTAGTGCCTGGCCAACATCATCATGGCCTGAAGTGCATACAGCCCTTTTTGAGAGATCTTCATGGGTTTACTGTACCATAATCCCTATCTACTAAATAGACATAAGGGGGATGCATGCACGCTGCCATTTGCCTCGCTAAATCTATTTTCTTTGTTATGAGTTACTTAGATTTCCCAAGCACATTCTTAGATTCCATTACGCCGCAGAAGTTTGCAGAGGAAGAAGGAATAATTTGGAAACGCGAAGTTTCAGTGAGACGAGGTTCGCTAAACTATGCGGGCGATCTGGAGGGTTACGTTATCAGGCGCGCCGTGGTCTTTAGCAAGACGCAGAAGCGCCTGGCACGCATCGGTTGGCGTGTTCGAAATCAAAGCATCCTTCAATTCTGCTTCTGTCAGTTGGCCCCAAAGTCCGTCAGTGCAAATCAGAACAACATCCGATTTTTCGAGTGAGAGCGGCTCGGCGGGAACATCAGGCTCGATTTCGTCGGCAACCCCAAGGGCGGCTGTCAGAACGTGTTTTTGAGGATGATTCTCAGCATCTTCCTGGCGGATGATGCCGGTCTCAACCAGGCGCGCAACCAGAGAGTGGTCGCGAGAGAGAGGACGCAGCGTGCCTTTCCGCAAAAGATAAAGTCGGCTATCGCCAACATGGGCGTAGTAAAGCTTGGCGCCCACGATGGCGCACGCCGTACAAGTGGTGCCCATTCCCTGCAATCCTCGATTTTCCTTGCCCCTTTGCTGGATGCTATGGTGGGCTTCCACAAACGCGGCTATTAAAGCTTTCTCGGGATCGGTTTCGCTCGCACTCGAATAAGTATGTTGAATTGCTTCGACGGCGATGTGGCTGGCGATCTGTCCGCCTTCGTGACCGCCCATTCCATCGGCGACTATCGCGAGCCGGCCTAACCTCGCAAAAACCGCATCATCCTCGGACTCCCAATATCCGTAGCTGTCTTCGTTGTTCTCGCGCTGGCAGCCGACATCAGTCAGGCCAGCAATTTCAACTCCCGGACGAAGTCTCATTAGGCGCGGTCGCTCCGAAAAGCTCGAATTATACGCGAGTTAGCAGACTGTGACCGGCGCGCGTGACATTTGTCACGAGACTCTGGTGATGATCGGCACTGTTCTGGGAAGACCCCTCACCGCATGATGGGTTCAGCTTTTGGAACTCCCATAGGAAGGCGCAATGGCGACAGCACAAGTTTTGCCAATACAAAGTGGACGAGTGCAGCACAATGTGGCCCAGATGCGCGGCACAAACAAGAACTTTGGAGAAGTCCGAGCGCTGGTGAATTTTGACTTCAACGTGCGTGCCGGAGCATTGACCGCGCTCCTGGGGCCCAATGGCGC
>QHZV01000059.1 GCA_003224785.1 Acidobacteriota bacterium | reverse complement strand
TTGAAAAGATCAAAACGCCCCTCAAACTGGTTCTTGCCGGAGGGTCGAGCTACACCGACGAATACGCGTGCAGTCTGCGCCAGCATGCCAGCGATCGAATTGTGTTTCTGGACTGGCTTTCAGGCGACGAGTTGTCAGAAGTTCTCACGAATGCAGCCTTATTCGTGTTGCCAAGTGACATTGAGGGTCTTTCGCTCGCGTTGCTGGATGCTATGGGAGCAGGGATTTGTGTGCTTACCAGCGACACGCCCGAAAACAAAGAGGCAATTGCGGACACCGGGTTTACTTTCAATGCCGGCGACGGGTGCGACCTCCAGCGAATGTTGACTGTTCTGTTGTCAGACTCTCGGCTGCGTGAAGCGGTCGGCAAGACAGGCCAGGAGCGGGTCCGGCAGCATTTTTTGTGGGATGGAGTTGTTCGCGAACTAGCGCAAATCTATGGCACGCTTGTGACCCCAGAAAAGAGGCCTTCCGTGATTCCTCTCACAGAAGAGCAGCATGACACGCTCAGGCTTTTGCGGCCAAAGGCTCCAATCGCGCGGTAAAGTGCCTCAGGAACGCGGCTTCGTAAACTAACTTGAGTCCGCGTATCGAACTCCGTTTTTTCCAGACTTCGAGAATTATCTCGACCACATAGTCAATATGACTTTGGGTGTAAACGCGGCGCGGTATTGCAAGGCGGACCAGGTCCATCTTGGCCGCTGCACCAAACATCAATGCGCCAATTTCCACAGAACGAATACCGCCCTCCAAATATAGTTCGGTCGCAAGCGCCACGCCCGGAAACTGGTCAGGCGGGATATGCGGCAGAAACTCGCGCGCATCCAGATAGATAGCGTGTCCACCCGGGGGCTGAACAATTGGCACGCCCTGCTCAGAGATGTGGTTGCCTAAATAGGCGGTCGAGGCAATCCGGTATCGCAGATAATCTTCTTCGAGCGCTTCCTGCACTCCGACTGCAACTGCTTCCAGGTCGCGGCCCGCAAGTCCCCCATAGGTTGGATATCCCTCAGTGAGAATGAGCAGATCTTTTTGTTCCTGCGCTAGCAGGTCGTCGTTGGTACAAAGAAAGCCTCCGATATTTGCCATGCCGTCTTTCTTCGCGGACATCGTACAGCCGTCACCGTAGCCGAACATCTCTTGGGCAATCTGCTTGGGAGTCTTTGATTCGTAGCCCGGCTCGCGCAACTTGATGAAGTATGAGTTCTCTGCAAAACGGCAGGCGTCGAAATAAAGCGGGATTTTGTGCTCGCGACAAGCCGCACTCACCTGGCGGATGTTGTCCATCGAGACCGGTTGCCCCCCGCCGGCATTGTTGGTGACTGTGAGCATCACAAGGGGAACACGCTCCCGGCCGACGTGCGCAATAAGTTCGCGAAGCGCAGTGACGTCCATGTTGCCTTTGAACGGATGCCTGTTTTGTGGCTCGCGACCTTCAGAAATGACGATGTCAACGGCCTCTGCTCCCACGAACTCCACATTCGCTCGCGTAGTGTCGAAGTGCGTGTTGTTAGGAACAACATCGCCTCTCTTGCAAGTCACGCCGAACAGAATGCGCTCGGCGGCGCGGCCCTGATGAGTGGGAATCACATTCGTGTATCCAAAGATGTCCTGGATAGAAGTGCGGAACCGCTCAAAGCTCTTGCTGCCGGCATAACTCTCATCCCCTTCCATCACCGCCGCCCATTGATGAGTGGACATGGCGCCGGTTCCCGAATCGGTGAGCAGATCAATCAATACGTCATCCGCAGATAGAAGAAACAAATTGTAATGAGCGGCACGCAGCAGCTTTTCCCGCTGCGCGCGCGTCGTCCAGCGAATGGGCTCGACGCTCTTGATGCGGAATGGTTCGATGATGGTGCGAGGCATGGTAGCTGATTAGCTTCTGGCTCCTGGCTGCCGGCAACCACTCGTTCGCAGAAGAAGCAGCTGCAGAACAAAATCCATTAGTGCACAGGCACCGAATCGTCGGATTCGCGATAAGTGACCGCCGCGGTGCGCTCCAGTTTGTCCCATGCGAAGGGTTCGCCTTCGGCGGCACGCTTTACAGTCTTGAACAGCACCCATGAAAACAATTGGCGATACGCAAACCTCTGCAGCCAGACCTGACTCAAAAGCCATGAATCTTCGCGCGTATCAGGACTGCTCCGTTCGAGCATAAATGCGATTGCCGAGGTGATGAAATCTATAACCAGGAATGTCAGAAAGAATATGACAAGTCGCTGAAAATCGGCAGCTGGCGCGGATTCTGGGTGGAAATGCTTTTGCAGGAAATACCATGAAGTGCCAACCACAAACATGACGTCTATAAACGGCGAGACCAGCGGCAGCAGAATCTGAAAGACAACGATGTTGGGCAACGCGACCCATCCCAACGCGCCTTTTCTTGCAAAGGTTTCGCGATGCTTATAAACCGCCTGCAAAATTCCAAAAGACCAGCGGAACCGCTGCCGCATCAAGCCGCTCGCGTTGACTGGGGCTTCGGTATAGGCAAGCGCGCGGTCTTCGTATTTCACGCGATATCCGCGACGGAGCAACGCCATCGTCAGGTCTGCATCTTCAGCAACCGTGTCGGTGTGGAACGCTCCCGCTTCGCCGACGGCCGAAATGCGCCAAGCCCCGATCGCGCCGGGTACGACGCTGACCGCACCCATCGTGTTCAGCGCCCGCCGCTCGAAGTTTTGACTCGTTATGTATTCGAGAGCCTGCCAGCGTGTCCAGAGATTTACGCGATTGCCGACTTTGGCATTGCCCGCAACCGCGCCTACTTTTGAATCTAGGAATTGCGGCACGAGCAATGCGACTGCATCTTTTGCAATTACCGTATCGGCGTCAATTCCGACGAAAATTTCCTCATCTCTCCTCAAATGTTGTAATCCGAAATTAAGCGCCTCGGCTTTTCCGGAATTTGGCTTTGCCAGGACCAGCAGTCGTCCGGTGGCTTCTTCACGCGGAAAGCAAGTCCGCGCAACTTCCAAGGTTCTGTCGCTGGATCCATCGTCAATCACAATCACCCGCAAGGTGCGATAGGTAGATCGCAATGCGGCGCGAATGGTTCGCTCGATGACTTTTTCTTCGTTGTATGCCGGAATCAGAATGGCGACGGCTGGATTAAATCCCTTGGACTCGTAACCGCGTTTCGAGGAAAGCCGGTCGTAAATTGCCAGGGCACCGACAAACAAGAGCCGGCCAGTCATCAGCAGGTCGCCAAGAAAGAAGACCAGCACGATGAATTTCTGCACCGCACTGTACATCCAGAAACCTAACAGGGTGAGCCATGCAGACCAGAGTTCGCTGGTGGGAATCGGCTGCATTATGTCGGCACGCTTCTGATGAAGCAGGTCGGCAACGCTGACAATCTGCAAACCTTTCGCCCGAATGCCTTCAATGATCATGGGCAGCGCGCGCACGGTTTCGCGACGATCGCCGCCGCCATCATGCAGAAGAATGATGTTGCCGCAAGTCAGCCGCTTGGCCGGAGAACACGGCGGCAGATTGTCCAAGACGGACTGAGCGATCTGTTCCGCCGTGCGGTGCGGATTTTCGCGCCAGTCGTTGGGATCAATCTTGTCGCCGATGGTTAAGTACCCCATGCTCTCGGAAATTTCCAGCGGGCGCACTTCGTCTTCGGTGTCCGGCTCGGCATCAATCGAATAGGGAGGCCGGAACAGAACTGTACGAATTCTCAAACGGCTGGCGAACAGCCGCTCGGTGACGTTCAGCTCCAGGCGCACGATCGCATCTGGAGTCGCGCTGATATCAGGATGAAAGAAGGTATGGTTGCCAATCTCATTGCCTTCCTCGAAGAGACGCGAAGTAATCGAGGAGAATTTGTCAGCTTGGCTGCCGATCAGAAAAAACGTGGCAGTAGCGTGTTCTCTTTTCAAGATGTCGAGAATCTTCGGCGTCCATTGCGGATCGGGGCCATCATCGAATGTGATCGCAACCTGATTTGGACTCGCACCATAGCGTCCCACGCGATATGGTTCGGGCAAAGAATCCATGACCTCGTCCGTGATGAGTCCGGTATGGTCCAGGGTGATCGACCGCGAGCCGTTGGTAGGAGTTGCTTCCAGGTTCAGAATTTCGCCATCGCCCTCCATGTCAACATCCTGGCCGGGCGGGACATCGCTCAGCTTGGAAGGCGCAGCCGTTTCTGAAGGGAAATCCCAAATCTTCCAGAGGGAGCGGTCTTCAGAGCCAAGACGCCACAACGCGAACGTGCGAATTCCAAGCTGGCGTGCGGCGCGCATCTGATTGAGCGCGGTTACGGCATCGGTGAACCAGATATCATGGCGCAAATTCTTTTCGTCGAGATAATTGATGTGCGGATTGAGGCTGTCGCCGTCGAAATCAACATATTCTTCAGAGTCACGCGCCGCCAGCCATGCATCTTGCACCGATGCGGGTTTGCCGAAATCTGTGGCCGGGGTGCGCCCCTTCTTAGGACGTCGCTCCCAGTCGTACCCATAGTTCGCGATGGCGCAAATTAGTTTGTCGAGCGGGATAACTTTCCTGGCGTCATCCAAGTTATTCGTGAACCAGTCCTGCGATGCGATAGGCCCGGCGGTGCCTCCAGTGCCGCTGTAGTGCTCGTCGTAGTTCATCAGAACCAGGGCATCCGCAACACCGGCGCTATCGCTATAAGGGAATTCTGGATTTGCAGCGGGAACACTGACGTAAAGCTTCAGACCCTTGCTGTGCAGGTCTTGTGACAACTCGGTCAAGAGACTCACGAAACCAGATTTCGCTTTCTTCAAATTCAAATCTTCAAAATCCACCATCAACCCGTGATAGTGATCGCTCGCCAGAAACTTATCAATATCCTGGCGAAACTGGGCGCGGACATCGGCATCGTTCAGGAAGCCAGAAATATCAATCCAGTTGGCTCCGTCGAAATTGTTGACCATCGGGAAGACTTCCATTCCTGTGTCCTCTGACTTCAGGAACGGCATGACCTTGTCATCAACGGAGTGGACGCTTCCGTTCTGGATCACATCGAAGGGGCGTGGAGGCAAAATCTGCTCATCAATTCCCTTCAGGCGGCCATCATTCGAGAGCACATGCAGCCATTCGGGATAAAGCAGATCGATTTGCCGCGCGTACTCGCGAAGCGAGGAGAACCCGGCGGCATCGGAAGGATCGTAAAACGCGGCGCGGATACCTTCGTCCGTATTCAGTTGCACCTGCGAAGGAGACAGAGTGGTGCGCCGGTGGGTACGCCTCGCAATCTGCTTGCGTTTTTCAGCCGCCTTCTCCTTCTCGGTTTCCTTCAACGCGTGATATGGATGTTTTTGGAATTCGAGGAACGGCTTTTGCAGCGGTTCGCTACGTAAAGCCGCGTAGATGAATACGATGACCACCGTACCGACGACAATGCCGGCAATATCGAAAAGGGTCCTGAGCCGTTTCCAGCGGGCCCGCCGAGGATCATAAAAGACAGGTTGTGCCATTCCACGAAGACCAATCCCATCCTAGCGGTAGCACAGGGGAGAATCAATTAGCGGGTGCACACGAGACCAGTCTTGGGCAAACGCGGTATAGTCCCAGTGTGCGGGAACTGGTTCGCAGGAACCTGCGTTTCTTTGTCATCGTCTCTCTTGCCGCGCTCGGCCTGCGGTTATTCTTTGTTCTGCGCTTCCCCGGAGTTGTTACCGATTCCTTTATCTACGGTGACATTGCAAAAAATTGGCTGGAGCACGGCATCTACGGCTTGAGCGGGACCGATGGAATTTCGCCAACTTACATTCGACTGCCGGGATATCCCGCTTTCCTCGCATTCATTTTCGCGATATTCGGGACGGACCATTACCGGGCAGCGCTGAGTGTTCAGGTGTTTGCAGACCTCGGAACCTGTTTTCTCTGCGCTGATATTGCCCGCCGGCTATTCGGCCTGCGCTCTGCAAAGCTTGCCTTCGTGCTCGCAGCTCTGTGTCCGTTTCTCGCCGATTATTCTGCAGCAGCCTTGACGGAAACCCTCGAAGTCTTTTTCACAGCCTTGGCGCTAGATCTCGCTACCACAGCCTTCCAGAACGGACGCAACCGATTTTGGGCCGGATGTGGAGCAGCCTGTGGAGCGGCCATGCTGCTGCGTCCGGATGGAGCATTGCTGATGATGGCGATTGGAGCGTTCGTGGGGATCAGGGTTTTTCGGCGGTGGCACGCACCAAATAGGTTCCGCCAGATCCAAGCCGGCTTTCTCTTAGTGGCGATTGCGGTGCTACCGCTCGTCCCCTGGGCGGTTCGCAATTGGTGCGTGTTCCAACGTTTTCAGCCGCTGGCTCCGCGCTATGCCAACGAGGAAAACGAGTTCGTTCCGATGGGCTTCAATCATTGGACGAAGTCGTGGATCGCTGACTACGTCTCAGTGGAAGAAATTTATTGGGCGGTACCGGGCAGCAAGATTGACGCCGCTACCTTGCCTCGGCGAGCTTTTGACGCTCCGCAACAAAGGCAGGAAACAGAACAACTGATCGCAGACTACAACGATCTCCTGCACATTTCGCCACCTCTCGACGCCAGATTCGAAGCAATCTCGGCAGAGCGAGTTCAGGCACATCCCATAGGTTACTATCTGGGGCTACCGATCCTGAGAATCCTTGATATGTGGCTGCGTCCGCGAACCGAAACTTTGCCATGCGACAGCCGATGGTGGGAATTCAACGACGAGCCAAAGTGGTCGGCGGTGGCAATCGGATTCGGCGCGCTGAATCTGGCCTACGTACTTTGCGCAATGGTTGGCGGGTTGAAATTTCGTGCGGCCGCGATAATCGCCATGCTGTTCCTGTTCGTGATTCTGCGTTCCGCTTTTCTTGGAACTCTGGAGAATCCCGAGCCGCGATACACGCTGGAGATGTACCCCGTCGTGATTGTGCTTGCCGCGGCCGCGTTCGTCCGCCGAGAGAACTTACTTTAAAGGTGAATCGGTCATTCGGAACCGCGTCCGTACATGCTCCGACAGAAACGCAATCGCACGCCGATTGGTAATTGGATCGGTCTGCGCGAGGTATTTCATTGCCTCGACCAGGTGCCGTTGTCCGTCAACGTAACGAGGGTCGGACGTACGCTCGCGGGTCTTCTTGCGACTGACATCGGGAGGGACTGGGATAGTGAAAACCTTAGCCATGTGGCTCCGAACTCGATAGTTAATCTATTATTTCGACTCAACTTTTAGGATGGCGTTTTTGAGTATAACGCTCACGAATTGCTTTTGCAGCTGAAAAGTTTTGCGTTTCCGCGAGGAAAGCGGCTTAAGTTTCAATGAGTTAGAGTCTTCGTCTTGCCCGAGGTCTTGAGTTTGAACTTATCCTCGGGAATCTTCTGGTTGACCTGGATGCCGGAATATTTGGCTATCCGATAGTCGCCGCTGGTCTCGAACAACTGCTGCTTTACCGATAAGCCTCTTTGCGGATCGATCCACAAAAGAATGTGGGCGAAATGCTGCCGGATTTTTTCGGACTTGGGAGTCAGGTCGAGTTTGGCCGCGTCAATGCCGTCAACTTTTTCTGTGCCAGCGTAAGTGACATCAAAAGACTTCACCATATCCTGCCCGCGACCCCCGAAGCCCAGGACTAAAAAGCTCTCGAACTCATCACGGTGGGCTCCCGCATCGTAGATATCTACCTGATCAAGCCGAGGCTGATAAACCTGGATCTTTCCGTCGGAAAAAATCACTACTTTGGCGCCGGGCTGCATGATTTCAGCCGCCATCTGGGTTTCACTGCCGGCCCGCCGAAAGTAGATCTTTCCTTCCTGAGTTTCGGTAACGTCGTCAATGACCTTGTTGTATTGCGTCCATGTGAAGTTTGCTTCTGTAGTTCGAAACTTCGCCGCGGCCTCATCCATCTGCTTGAGCACGGTTTCGAGTTCGCCGGCTGGACTCGCGAGCGCTATGGATGCGGCTAGTGCGAGACATGACAGCATGTACGCGACTCTCACGGCCTGTCTCCTTGTGGTTGGAAATGTTCAGACGGCGAACGCTTATTCCCTCTGAACCCAAACTTTGTACGCGATGATCGTGCCCTTTTTATCGGTGACGGTCTCGTAGTGTGAGATGCTGACGCTGCCCGAGATGGGCTCGATAATCTTCAGCAAACTGGCACGGATGATTGGGTCGCTGCCCTGCTGAACTGCCTGCGCTTCAACTTGATAGATAAATTCGCCGGCTCCGTCGGGGTAGATGACAACTCCTGAAGCGTGAGGGTTCCGCTGAACCGGTGTGTCCTTGAACTTGATCCATATTGGCGAAAGGAAAACAAAGAGCAGGATGAGTGTCACCATCACGTCATATTCGATGGTGCCGCGTTCGTGCGACCAAAAAATGAAACTCTTGATTTTGCGCCAAGCGGAACTGACCGGAACTGACGGCGCTTGGGCGGGCACTGTATTCAGCTGTGCGTTGTCCAGTTTGATTTTGGCTTCCTCTGAGAAGAACAAAGCATTGTAATCACAGGAGCGGTCTGACGCGAACTAGAAACCTGCTAACGGATATCCATCATCAGTGTAGATCGCTTTTTGCCCCTTGGGAGTTGCTTTTCATGCCTTTCGGGGAAGAATGCGATCAACTCCCATGTAAGGCCGTAAAGCCTCTGGAACCAACACGCTGCCGTCGGATTGCTGGTAGGTCTCAATGATCGCCACCCAGGTGCGCCCGATTGCCAGTCCGCTTCCATTTAATGTGTGTACAAACTCCGATTTCCCTTTTCCCTCGCGCCTAAAACGGATGCTGGCCCGGCGCGCCTGAAATGCCTCGAAATTGGAACAAGAGGAAATCTCTCGAAACAACTGCTGCCCGGGAAGCCAAACTTCCAGATCGTAGGTCTTGGCGGATGAAAAGCTCATGTCCGCTGCGCACAAGCTCATGACGCGATAATGCAAGCGCAATTTTTGCAGGATCTCTTCAGCATCATGAGTCAGCTTTTCGAGCTGGTCATAAGAGTCGTCCGGGCGCGAGAATTTCACCAGCTCAACTTTTTGGAACTGATGCTGGCGAATGATGCCGCGCACATCCTTGCCATAGGAGCCCGCCTCACTGCGAAAGCACGGAGTAAATGCGGTGAGTGAAATGGGCAGAGCGCCGCCATCGAGGGTTTCATCGCGATACAGATTGGTGACTGGGACCTCAGCGGTCGGCACCAGCCAGAAATCCTTCTCTCCATGCGGAACCCGAAACAGATCGCTGGCAAATTTTGGCAGCTGCCCGGTGCCGTACATGGATTCCGAATTAACCATGAACGGCGGCAGCACTTCGGTATAACCGTGCTCGCGAGTGTGAACATCGAGCATGAAATTGGCTAACGCACGCTCCAACTTCGCCCCAGCGTCCCAATAAACTGCAAATCTGGCGCCGGAAACTTTGGCCGCACGCTCAAGATCAAGGATGCCGAGCTGCTCGCCGAGTTCCCAGTGCGCCTTGGGAGCGAAATTGAAAGTTGGCTGCAGGCCCCAGCGCCGGACTTCTACGTTGTCCTCAGCCGACTTTCCCACCGGCACTGACGAGTGCGGCATGTTGGGAATGCCGACCAGGACGTCGGTGAGTCGACTGTCGTACTCTTCGGCGGCTTTCTCCAGGGCCTGAATTTGACCGCGCATGTCTTTGCAATCAGGTCGCTCGGGTCCTGGCCTGACTTCTTCATTCCGGGAATCAGGCCGGAAAGGCGATTGCGCTCAGCTTTTAGTGTCTCCGCGGAGTTGATGGCCTGCCGGCGCTGCGCGTCCACCTGGTGAAAATCTTTCAGAACGACGTCAGGATCCATGCCGCGATTGCGCAGCATCCCCTCTACTTTCGGCAGGTGGTCGCGAACAAAACCCAAATCGAGCATGAGAAGAATAATGTAACGGAACCTCGACCTATCTGCACAGGGACTCTGTAATTTGCTTGATCTGGTCTCGGAGCGAGCGTCTCCCGGGGCGGAAAGGCGTTGTGTAAACTAGCAGCGCCTCTTAAACCTGGCAATTAACGAAACCGGAGTTTCTGGCGCGCGCACATGAGCACCGACCTCACAGTGAGTTTTGCGGGGATTCAGCTAAAGAACCCGGTCATTGCCGCCAGCGGCACCTTCGGCTATGGAGTTGAGTTTGAAGACGTAGTCCATCTCGACCGCCTGGGCGGCTTTGTCGTAAAGGGACTCTCGAAAGAGCCGATGATCGGCAATCCTCCGCCGCGCCTGTACGAAA
>QHZV01000071.1 GCA_003224785.1 Acidobacteriota bacterium | reverse complement strand
CTATTCGTGTGGCTCACTGATGATGCGTTAGCCTGCCCTGAGCAAAATTCAGCGCAGGGCGGGCGTCGAATGCATCACTGCGCTCGCGTTAGATCCATATGCGCGTGGACGGGATTGTCCCCCGGCATCAGATACGTCCAGTCCTCAATGTGGTGGTTGGCATCAATCGTCGTGAACACGGCATGTTGCATGTGTCCGTACTCCGTGCTTCCGCTGACGTCGAGAAAGTCGAATTCCACCGTCTTTCCGTCCGGCGAGGTCCTTGCGACCATGCGAGGACGGTTGCCTGCGTCGCAATAATGGACCAATGTGAGGTGTTCGTTATCCAGGTAGAACATCGTGACCGGATGATCGTACTTTGTCGGGTCGCCCTTTTTGTTAGGATCCGCCATCTCATGGACAAGTGCGTTTCCGCGAGAAGTCACGCGCATAGAAACTTGCGCGGGCGCGCCACTGTTCATGTCCGGCTGCGGTGGATCAATGGTGACTGGGCCATGCCACGTGCCAGCGAGAGATTTGAGTTCCTTGAAAGACTTCTGTGCGTCCGACTGGGGCTGGGTTTTTGAGGTTGGCATTTCGTGCTGTGCAAGGGCAACTGTCGCGAGGCACAGCAGAACGAAAGAAAGCATAAAGCGAAAGCGTTTCATGTTCATTCTCCTAAGGAAATCTTCGAGTCAGGGGCAATCAACTAGCTGAGATGCTGTTATAGTTAACTAGAACACTAGGAACATGTCAAGTCTTTTTTCGCGATTCCGACCTTCCTAAACTTTGTGAGGGTGGATTGGCCTCAATCTCCACGCTGGACAGGCTTGCTCAGGTGAAAACCAAAGCTTATTTATTCATTCGCGGCAGCGAATTAGATCGACGTGGCAGCTTCTTCTGGGCGCGGCGACGTGACCGCGGCGTCAGAGCAATGGCAACTAGGATTGGGGTACATTCAGGAGCTACCGACCTGCGCTACCAGAAGGTCGCTGCTGGAGTCTAGGCTGGAATGGCGTGGCAAGTCAAAGGACGCCAGAGTACGGCAACGACGGTCTAGTCCAGATCAGCTCGACTTAAAGGTTTCCGAAGAGCCCCTGCTAATTCGTGTATATCTGCTAAAGGACAAAAGCCGCCAGCTTGTCGCTGGCGGCTGATGGCTGAAAGCTGACGGTTGTTTATTTCTCGTATAGCAGCACGCCTTCGTTCTCCTTCGCATCCACGGGACGGTAGAAGAGCTTGTTGTCCTCGAGGAAAACCTCGATAAACGCCGGCCGTGTGGTGATCGTGCCCTGGATCAGCGCCTCGGAGAGCGGGTCCTCGATGTACTTCTGCAAGGCCCTGCGCAGCGGTCGCGCGCCATAGTTGCGGTCGGTCAGGGTCTGGCTGAGGATCCACTTCTTGGCCTCGTTTGCGACCGTGACTGTGATCGACTTCTGCGCCAAGTTCTGATTGAGCTGGTTGACCATGAGCTCCAGAATCTGGATGAGATCGTTCTCATTGAGAGCGTTGAACAGGATGATTTCGTCCAGACGGTTCAGGAACTCGGGATTGAAGGTACGCTTGACTTCACCCTTGACTAGTTCCTCCACTTTGTCGGAGATGACATCCTCTTTGCTCGATTGGAAGCCCAGGCCTTCGCGCTTTTGCAAATGGCGAGCGCCAATGTTCGACGTCATGATAAGTATCGTGTTTTTGAAATCAACCGTGTTGCCGAGGCCGTCGGTCAACTGGCCGTCTTCAAAAACTTGCAGCAGGATGTTGAACACATCCGGATGCGCCTTTTCGATCTCGTCGAGCAGCACGACGCTGTAGGGCGCGCGCTTCACGCGTTCCGTTAGCTGACCGCCCTCTTCGTAGCCAACATATCCGGGAGGCGAGCCGATCAGCTTCGACACCGAGTGCTTCTCCATGAATTCGGACATATCGAAGCGGATGAGCGACTTCTCGCTGCCGAACATGAATTGAGCCAGCGTGCGCGCGACTTCGGTTTTGCCGACACCCGTCGGTCCGAGGAACAGGAACGAGCCGATGGGCCGGTTCGGGTTCTTTAGTCCAGCGCGGCTGCGGCGAATGGCACGAGCCAACGCGCTGATGGATTTGTCCTGCGAGATGACGCGCCTGTGCAGCTCCTCTTCAATGCGCAGGAGCTTCGCCGACTCTTCTTCTTTGATCGAGGCGATGGGCACGCCGGTCCAGCGCGAGACGACGTCTTCAATGTCTTCGCGATTGACGACGCCCGTCGCCGATTCATCAAGGTGATATTTTTCGCGAAGAACGCGCAGGTTCTCGCGCTCCTTGCGTTCCTCGTCGGAGTAGAAACGCGCTTTCTCGAACTCGTGGTTCGCGACCGCGTTTTCCATTCTGTGGACGATGAACTTGAGCCGCTTCTGAACTTCGGTGATCTCTTCCGGCAGCGAAGTCTGGCGCAACTTTACCCGCGCGCCGGCTTCGTCCACTAGATCGATGGCCTTATCGGGCAGGAAGCGATCGGGAATATATCGGTTCGAATGCGATACCGAGAAATTGATCGCCTCATCGGTATAGGTGACCGCATGGAATTTTTCGTACCGGTCCTTGATTCCGAAAAGAATCTTGGTGGCGTCGGCTTCGTTCGGAGGCGGAACCTTGACCGCCTGGAAACGACGCTCCAGCGACC
>QHZV01000070.1 GCA_003224785.1 Acidobacteriota bacterium | reverse complement strand
AACAATCGGCGCAGTTCAAGAAAAATGATGCTCAGACCGTCGAGTTCCCGGTAAGCATACCGCCGAATGGCGAGCAGGTGATCAGCTACACGGTGCACTATTCGTGGTGAGTACTTCTTCGCCACGGAGGCACGGAGAAACCATTGGATCCAGATTTGAAGAGGCGACAACCAATCTCAGCTCCTGCAACAGGAATGGCTGGGGTTAATCCTTTCCAGTCTTCTCCGTGTATCCGTGCCTCCGTGCTGAAATCACTCCTGCCGGAAAGATTCGGTGGAATACCAGCCACATGCCTGCGATAAGCACAAACAGGAGCACACTTCCTTCCGGGCCTACGCTGCCGCCGGTCAGCCATACCGGCCCGTGCAGTCTCGCCTGTAGAAAGTGTCCCGGTTCCACGACTCCACTATCGGGAACGCCGTAGAAAAAACTTTGCGCCCAATCCCAGGAGGCGTGCATTCCAACGGCGAACCAAAGATTCCCCGTGCGCCGCAGCGTGAAGCAGAAGAAGAGCGCAACGCCGCCTGCGCCAATTGTGCCGACCCAGGTTTCGCCCGGATTCGAGTGATGGATGTAGGCGAAAATCGCTGATAGTAAAATTGCGGCTAGCCAGAAGCCGGCAACCTGTTGGATCGCGAACTGCGTATATCCGCGAAAAGTAAACTCTTCGAAGAAAGCTACGCATACAAAAAAAATCGCCCAGAATAGAGCGAGCTTCCAAATGTGGGCTCCATGCAGCGCCGCGTTGCCATAAGAAAGGCAGCGTGCTGCGTGAAGAACGAAGAGGAGCAACGAGAGGGAACCGAATCCCCATAGCACGCCAATCCAGAACAGCCTGCCGAACGTCTGTGCGGCGGGTAGTCCGAAGTCCGCAAATGGCCGCCGTTCAATACGGCTGATTGCGAGCGCGGGTGCAATCATCGCGAACGCTAACACCGCTTTTGCGAGCAACGCTCCCCAGAGTCTTGGGGTTGATGCAGGCAGCAAATATTCGATCGCAGTGCTGAGCACCAGAAACAGCAGGACCGCTACGACGACGTAAAGTGGAAGAAACTGAAGCGCGAAAACCTCGCGCTGGTTCCTCGTCGGGGGCCGAAGCCAGATGGGCAGGCGAAGGCGCAAACCTGAGGCGCCATCGGTCATCGGTCGTTGGTCGTTGGCCAAAACTCTAAATTCCAAATGACGATTCGCTATTTCGCGAATCGCGCCTCGTCATGGTAAAACACTCGCTTCCGCATGGGCAGGTTTTTCAACCGCGAACGCTTTGGCAATGTGCAGATCGCTGCAGGATTCCTCCTGCTTGTCTTTGCAGGGCAGTGCGCATGGCTGGTTGGGCATGCGCGGCTACTTATATCCGAGGATCCGTATTTCTTTCGTGCTGAAGAAGGTTATGACCAATGGCACGGCAGAGGAGTCGCAGGCACGCCGACAGTAAGCAACCCGTGCGACAGCCCTTGTGAGCCGCTGCGCACACGATTCGACGCCGAGCACTCGCCATTGTGGTATCTGATCGCCTCCGCTCCCTTGGCGTTCTTCTTTTCTGTTTCCCAGGATTCATGGACATGGTTCTGGCTGACGCGCGCTCCCTACGTGGCGTTCGGCATTCTGCTCGGGGGATCTCTGTGGTATGTCTCACGACGACTGTACGGAAACGCGGGCGGCTTTATCGCGCTTGGGCTGTATTGTTTTTCGCCAACTGTGATCCGCAGCAGTTCGCTGTGGTCCGCGGAGCCGCAGATCGGCGCAGCATGGGGGGTTTTTGGAGCAGTCTTCACTGCGATCGCCGTCTCCCATACTTTGTACGCGCCTCGCGAAGTGGTGCTCTGGAACTGGCGACGGATTGTGCTGCTGGCAGTTTCGCTTGCGTTGGCCGTTGGGTCGCAATTTGAGCTGACGATTGTCGTCCCTCTGCTATTGGGGTTCATGTTGTATCTCGCACCCGAACGCAGATCTGCCGCCGTCGCTATTTTGGGCGCTGCGTGTGCGATTGCGGTCGGGCTGATCTTCGGAGCATATTTTTTTCATGCCAGCCTGTTCTGGCGGGGGCTGCTCAACGCGAAGCTAATAGACGTAATCTGGCCCGCCTTCGCAATGGCGGGCGCATATCGCCAAGTCGCGAAAGAAATTGCGGAGAGTGGCCCTGTCATGGCTATTATGGTTCCGGCCGCGATCATCGGATATCTGATTTGGCGGCGGTGCCGATACTTTGGCAATACGGCCCCCCTGATCGCGGCATTATTGTTTGCCGGTCTGCGGGTTGGGTCGCCGCATGCCGCTAACTCAGTCTATAGCTTGGCAGCAGTGGTCTTTCTCTTTGTGTTCGTGGCTGGAATCGCCGCTGATGTGATGGAAACAAAGGCCGGGAGCATGGTCTCGGCCGCTCTGGCCGGCCTGGTAGGGGCGAACGCCGTTTGGAACCTGATCAAATTATGGAGTATCACCAGCTGATTCTGACGACGGAAAGCGTAAAATTAAAGAAAGCCCGCAACCTCCAGGGCATTGTGTCGTTCTAATTGGTTAAAGGGGGCGATTATGCGTGCTACGAACTTCAGCTTGCTAAATGCATTGACGCTGATTCTGGTCGCCGCGGTTGTTCCTTCAACGGCGCAAGTGAACGGCCGGAACTCAGTCGGCTTCGGCACAGCTATTCATGGAGTGCCGCCTAGCGTAACGTCATTCAACTACGGTGGACAACCTGGATTTCACGGAGTGCCCGCCAGCGTAACTTCTCTCGGATTCGGCAGCTCAGGTTTCCAACTCAATCGTCCCTTCCGAACCAATCCATCATTTGGGTTTCATCACCGGCGCAACTCCAGATTCGCGAGTCCCTTGTTTGGGGACATCGTGGCAGTTCCCTATGCGTATCCGATGTACGTGATGGATCCTGGCATCGACGATTCCATGGAAGAGGACTATCTGGGTGGCCCAACGATTTTCGATCGTCGCGGAGCGGGTGAAGCGTATCGCGCGCCACAACCGCGAGAGGAACGAGACTACCGGGACAGATCTCGAGAGGACTACCGGGACAATTCTAACGAA
>QHZV01000069.1 GCA_003224785.1 Acidobacteriota bacterium | reverse complement strand
TGTATTTCTCAGCCACCCGTGACAACAAGCTGAGAGTCCGTGCCTGACGTGCCATGAATTTCGGATACGGAGTGGCTAGAGCTTCCGGTGACCGTCCAGTTCGAGCGCCGCGGGCCAGCCAAGTCGGCACATCCATTCCAACCTCCGGCACACTGGCGATTATGAAGACATTTGCGTGCGCCTGCTGAAGATCTTCGACGGTAGAAGTTAAAAGACCCTCGAATCTCGCATAGTCCTCTGGTTGCTTTCGATCGCGAGTGAGAAGCACAGGGCCGCCCCATTCCTGCCCATAGCGGCTTCCTTCGGAATAGACGACTCAATGAACTCCAATACAGATTTGTTGAAGCCGGCGCACTTTTCGAGATCGTCTTCGTCGTAACGTTTCAATCCGACGAGCGGAGCACAAGCCGGGCTGAAGGCCACAAAACCGGACACGTGGTTTGAGGTGGCGATCTGTTCGAAGACCGGCGCGATCGCGCCCGCGTGCGAGTCGCCCCACAAAATGAAGCTTGGCTCCGCCCGGTTGTCACCCACCCGGCAAATCCGGTCCATACACGCCTCGCGTTTCGCCCAGTAGTCGTTCTTGCTCGCGAGCAACCTCAGCACCTGCTGGTTGAATCGAGCAGGAAGGCCATGAGTGAGGAAAAACACGCCGGCAATGAGAACGAATATGGCGGATCCTGCGGCGGCTCCCGAGAAAAGGAATTTTCGCGACTGCACCAGACTGCGTTTTCCGCGAAATGGTTTTTCTACGAACTGCCACGACAATGTGGCAATGATCACGGCGGCAGAAATTACAGCAGCGACATTCCATCCGCTAAGCTGCCGAAGAGAGTAGTACTTAAAAAAAACAATCAACGTCCAATGCCATAAATAGAGTGAGTACGAGATCAAGCCGATGAAGACGAATGGCTTGGTGCTCAGGATTTTTGAAATGATGGTCTTATTCTGCGCTCCGCTGTAAATGATCAGGGCCGTTCCAACGGTTGGATAAAGCGCGTTAAGCCCAGGAAAGGGAAGAGATCCCGACAAGAATAAAAAGCTCCCGGCTAGCAGGACCACGCCGATAGTTGCCAAACTATTAGCCAGCATCCGGTGCCGCAACGCCGGAATTAAGCCGACCGCAAGAATTCCGCCCAAGAGCAGTTCCCAGGCGCGCGCCGCGGATGAATAGAACGAAACCGAACGGTGGAAGTGGACGTCCCAAACACTGAATGCCAGTGACAGTCCTAAAGCCGAGAGCAGCACGACCGCATACTGCTTGCGTAGATATCGTGTAATGAAAAAAAGAGTTAGCGGATACAGGATGTAGAACTGTTCCTCGACCGCCAGCGACCAGGTATGCAGGAGCGGCTTCATCTCGGCGGGATTCTGGAAATATCCCGTCTGCTTGGCAAACAGAACATTGGATGAAAAAAACATGGTCGCAAACAAGCTGCGCCCAAATTCACGAGCTTCATCCGGCATCAAGAGAGCGTACGCCGCGATGGAGGCGCAAATGAGCAGAAAGAAAAGTGCGGGAAGAATACGCCGGACACGCCTCTCATAAAAATGAGCAATGGAAAACTTTCCTTCTGCGATATTGCTCAGAATGAGACCGGTAATTAGATACCCGGATATGACAAAGAAAACATCGACGCCAGTGAAGCCACCTGAAAAGCGGGATACGCCGGCATGAAAGAGCAGCACGGGAACGATAGCGACGGCACGGAGACCGTCTATGTCATCTCGATGGGTCATCCCGGCCAGAAAGGAAGTATAAGCGGTCGGCTGCCCACGCGAATTGTGAGATGACTGATGCCTTTATCTCGGAGATCTGCCTCCACCCGGCGACGGCGCTGAATGAGAGCTCGGCATAGAAGCGGGGCTGCTGGATCTAGGAGCCGGAGTGCTGGTTCTTGGCGAGGACGCTTGTTGCTGAGACCGAGGACCTGAAATCATTCCCGGTTGCCTGCTTCCAGCCGTGCTCATCGGGGGTGCTTGTGCGGTATGAACGTGTTCAGTCACCATTCCATGCGCCTGCACTCGCTGCGACGCTTTTGCCAGATTCTTTACCTCGCCGCGAGGAACTCCCAATCCGGCGGAATTGTTTCGGATCACGACTTTATTCCCAGCAACGATGGCCGAGCCAGTTCCTCGATTCACGATCAGCGAGTGCGTGCCGGTGGTTGGCGCCTGCGGAACTTTGAATCCGCTCGGCGCATTTAGGACTCGGGGTTGGTTGTACCATCCATTCCACGCGCCTCCTGGCTGCCACGCCCAGCCATATCCGGGAAGAAAAACCCAACTTCCGTAGTGATAGGGCGTCCAGCCCCACGGATACGCCGACACCCATCCGAACCCAAATCCGGGATTGAACGCCCACGCGCCATCCATAAACGGGTCCCACCCCGCGCCCACCAGGTAAGGCTGCCACATCATTCCGTACCCTGGTGCGTTGAAGAAATTTCCGTAATAAGCCAGGTCCGCCGTGCCGTACGAGTACGGCGAATAGCTCTGATAAGAATTGCTGGCGTAACGAACGTGATAGTCGCTTTGCTGTTTGTCCCAGGCATCGAGCGGTTCTTGCTCGATATCTTTGACGAGGGTGTCGCGGCCGTCACTGGTGAAATCAAAATTTCCGGTCTGGTTCTTCTTGACCGCGAGTGTGCCTGAAGGGCCTTCGACTTGAATGTCTCCCTTGAAAACCGCGACTGCTGCACCTTCGTCGCCGACCCCTATGCGAAGACGCGCTGAATGCGTGAGAGCGAGTTTTTCGTTGCCGAATTGAAGTACGAATTCTTCATTCTTCTCGCCCGCGAAGTCCACATAAGCGGTGCCTTTGATGACCTTAATCGAAGAAGCTTTGGCGCCGGATTCACGGAGCACCAGCTCGGGAAATTCGATCGAGCTATTTGGCGCGAGCCGGATCGTACTGCCGTCCTCAAACTCTATCTCGGCGCGCCCATCTCCGTTCGCACGTAGCCGAGATCCCTGAGTTATCGGCAAATTGAGCATCGCGTTCTCAAACTGCTGCGAGGAACCGCGTTCGATTTGCACGTCGCCTTTGACAAAGCTCAGGCGGACGGTTCGCACTTGCG
>QHZV01000068.1 GCA_003224785.1 Acidobacteriota bacterium | reverse complement strand
CCGTCAATTTTTGGGATCGGTGGAATGGGGGCTGCTGGATTACCTGATTGTTGACCTGCCGCCGGGTACGGGGGACGTCGCGTTGTCGCTGATTCAGACGGTTCCGCTGACAGCGGCGATTGTGGTTTCAACTCCCTCCGATGTTTCTCTGCAGGATGCGCGCAAGGCGATCGAAATGTTCCGGCAGATGAAGGTGGACATTGCCGGCATGGTTGAGAACATGAGCTATTTTGTCTGTCCGCATTGCCAGCATGAGATTGATATCTTTTCGCGGGGCGGAGCGGAGAAGACGGCGCGGCAATTTGGCGTGGATTTCCTCGGAAGCATTCAGCTTGATCCGGAGATCAGAAAAGCCGGGGATGAAGGCAAACCAGCCGTACTAGAAGGCGAAGAGTCTCCTCATGCGAAGGCCCTGTTTGAGTTTGCGCGGCAGGTGGTCGGACGTGTGGAAGAGATCAAATCGCAAGCTCCGGAAGGCGTGATTCAGATCCAGTAGCTGAAGAGCCTTAACCGCAAAGGGCGCAAATTCGCAAAGACCTTGCAGCAAGCTCGTGCCGCCCGAATCAGGGTGGTCCCTCCTCTCATCTAATCATTGGCCCCTTCTGGGTACTGACAGTGGGGTTCCGAGCCGATAAAATAACTTTGGGTGGTGGTCACCGTTGAGCGTAAGTCATTGCGTGGAAACCACATTTAGGTTCTTCGGACCAAAAATTACAATCGACCCTTGTCGCACAAAACGCGACAAGGGTCGGGCAACCGCATAATCCGGGTGTGTGCGGGAAGATAGGTATATAAGAAGGAAGCATGTCATCGGGGCAATCCATAGGCGATAGGGAACGCGAGATCCTGACCGCAATCGTGGAGACGTTTATTTCCACGGGCGAGCCGGTGGGGTCGCGGATGCTTTCGCGATCGAGCCGGGAGGGGCTGAGTTCGGCGACGATCCGGAATGTGATGGCGGACTTGGCCGAAGCCGGATTTCTTGAGCAGCCACATACTTCTGCGGGGCGGGTTCCGAGCGCTTCGGCGTATCGGTACTACGTGGAGCAACTGAGCGGCAAGACCCAGCTCTCGCAGGCAGACGAAGGCATGATTCAGGATTCGCTGCAGGGCGTGACCGATGTGCAGGAGTTCATGGAGCGGACGTCCCATGTGCTGTCGCTGATCTCGCGAAATGTGGGAGTTGCGGTGGCGGCGAGTGGGCCGAAGAACGCGCTGGAACACGTTTATTTTTCACGGCTGGGCGACCAGAAGGTGCTTGCGGTGGTGGTGACAAAATCGGGCGTAGTGCGCGATCGGGTATTGAGGCTCGATCTGCCACAGGCTGACTTGGACGCTGCGGCACGATTTATCAACGAGAATTTTCGCGGGTGGACATTGAAAGATGTGCGGACGGAAATTGCGCGGCGGCTGGAGCGGGAACGCAGCGAATACGACCGCCTGATGAGTTCCGTGGAGCAGCTTTATAAGCAGGGTGTGCTTTCGGGAGAGGAATCAGCGCAGGTTGTGTTCGTGGAAGGTGCGGCCAATCTCGTGGCAGGCGAGCAGGACCGGCAGCGCTTGCAGGATTTGCTGAAGGCGCTCGATGAGAAGCAGCGGTTGGTGGAGTTGCTGGGTGCATACCTTGACGCGAAGCAGGAGGCGGTGCGCGTGGTGATCGGACTGGATGAGGCGCAACCTTCCATGCGGAATCTGGTACTGATTGGAACTCCGGCGCGGGTCGGTGGCGAAGTCATGGGATCGCTGGCGGTGCTGGGGCCGCCGCGCATGGATTATCAGCATACGATCACGGCGGT
>QHZV01000148.1:1968-5596 GCA_003224785.1 Acidobacteriota bacterium | reverse complement strand
AATTGTGCAAATAAACATAGGGACACGCCAATGAACCTACTCCACATCTGCAAAGCATTCGCAACCGAAGATGCCGCGCTCGACTACCTGATTAAGCAGCGATGGCCCGACGGTGTACGTTGCCTTGCTTGTGATAATGCCAAGGTTTACAAGATCGCCACAAAGGGCAAGTCTGGTAAACCCTGTCGGTTATTTGAATGCGCCGATTGTGGACTGCATTTCAGCGCGACGACGGGAACGCTCTTTCACGATTCGCACCTGCCATTGCAAAAATGGTTCATGGCAATGGCCCTGATGGGCGAAGCTAAAAAAGGAATCTCTGCAAATCAGGTTGCGCGGCATATCGGTGTCCAGTACAAGACCGCATGGTATCTCTGCCATCGCATTCGCAAGGCCATGCAGGATATGAATCCAACTCCGATTGGCGGTGCTGGCAAGGTTGTCGAGATCGACGAAACCTATCTTGGCGGTCGCAAGCTACGCAAGGGCGTCAAGGCACATCTGCAAACCATCCCGAATACGCAAGCCGCTGTTATTCGGCCAATCCTTGAGCAAAAGTTGAGTCCCGATACCAAGACAATCATTACCGATTCGCACCCGACTTACTCGTGGCTGCTGGATTCAGAGAAGCATCAAGTCACGAATCACAAAGAAGAACTTCGTACAGACGGTGAAATCTCTACCAAGACGATCGAAGGCGCGTTCTCACTATTCAAACGCGGCGTCATTGGCAGCTACCACCATCTCAGCAAAGATCACGTGGACAGCTACCTTACTGAGTTCTGCTGGCGTTTTAATCGCCGTGGAATGCAGCCCGTGATGTTCGGGGAGATGCTACGCGAGTTGGTAACCAAGAAGCCCATGACCTATCGGCATCTCACGCGAGAAGTTTTCTAATTGTTACACTGCCGACGAATCGGAACTCCGATCTAGGAGGTGAGCTATGAAGAAACTCATAGCATATCTAGTGCAAGAGTCTCGACGCCAGCAGTGCGGACAGCAACGGGACACATCCAACCCTGACAATCGCTAGGGCAACTGCTGTTCTGCCGTAGGTAATTTTCACTCTAGACGCTACGCATCTTAGCGCAAAGCTCGGATTGGGTTCTTGCGCCGGACACTGAATCACCGCAAGGAGATTTTGACCTACTGGCAACCGTTGTCGTGGTGGGATTCGCCGTGTTAAAGGGCTGGTAGGGATTCTGCCAGCCTTCAATCTTTTATGCCGCCGATTTCTTCCGCTTCTTTGGCTTCGGCTTCGCTACCCGTACTTCCGACTTCGGGAGTGGCGGTGTCTTGAGCATCTTTTGAAGTAGGGCGTCGAACTTTTCCTTGTCTATTGCGATCTCTGCCATGCTCTAAGAGTAGCGTCCTAGGTCAAATATATAATCATTTTTTTTCGCAAGCGTTTGTTGAGCTTAGCGGGAATTAGGCCTTGCAGGGGCCTTGACAAAGTTTTCCACAGATCGCGAGCGAGGTTCGCGAATCAGGTGAACACTCAGGAAGAATGAAATTATTTCCTTCTCCAGCGGACGCCTTCTTTGGTTTGTTCAATCAGGATGCCCTGAGCTGTCAGTTCTGCGCGGATCGCATCCGAGTCGGCGAATTTCTTGGCGGCGCGGGCTGCCTTCATTTGTTCGATCTTCTGATTCACCTGCTCGTCGGAGAGCTCGTTTGATTTGAGAAGGTTCTGCAGCTCCGGGGTGATGTTCTTTTCGCGGCCTTCGGCCTTGGCCCAATCCGCAATTCGTTGCATTTTTGGCGCGTCGTCGTCCTTCAGCACCGCGAATATTTCGTCGAATTGATTCAAAGTCGTGAGCAGCGCAAATGCATCGGCTTTTTGTATCGCCCCTGAGTCGATTGCCGCATTCGCGGCGCGCACCATGTCGAAAATTGCTCCCTGGGCCTGCGCGGTATTTAAGTCGTCATCGAACGCGGCGCGAATTCGATCGCTGGTCTCACCAGCCAACTTTGCGATGCCCGGATTCAAGCCCTCGGAGAACTTTCCTGTCATAAGGCGTCCCTGGAAATTGCGTAGTCGCTCCACGGAAGCCGTAGCCTGCTGCAGTCCGTCATCAGTAAAGTTGAGCTGATTGCGATAGGGAACTGAGGCAAGCAGATATCGAATCGAAGAAGGTTTGTGCCCCTTCAGCACAAGATCGCGCAAAGTGTGGAAGTTGCCTAGGCTCTTCGACATCTTCTCGCCTTCAACGAGAAGGAAGCGAGCGTGAAACCAGAAATGGGCAAAAGGCTTGCCAGTGGCGGATTCTGACTGGGCGATTTCATTCTCATGGTGAGGAAAAATCAGGTCTTCGCCGCCGGCGTGAAGATCGAAGCTCTCCCCGAGTTCGTGCATGGACATCACCGAACACTCGATATGCGACGCGGGACGGCCGGGACCGATTTTGCTTTGCCACGAAGCTTCGCCAGGTTTTGGCGCCTTCCATAGAGCAAAATCGCGAGCGTTGTCTTTTTCGTATTCGTCAACATCAACGCGGGCTCCATCTTCCATACCGGCGAAATCTTTTTTTGAAAGCTTGCCATAGGCAGGGAACTTCGCGATGCGGAAATAATACGAACCATCTTCGGTTCGATAGGCGAATCCCTTTTCTACCAGGTGCGCAATGAAGTCGGCCATCTCGTCGATGTGTTCGGTAGCTCGGACCAATTGCGGCTGCTCGATGTTTAATGCGGCAGCGTCTTCGAGAAATGCTTTCTCGTACTTCGCCGTGTACTGCTGCACGCCAACGCCGGCCTGCGCGGAATTGCGAATGATTTTGTCGTCCACGTCGGTAATGTTCATGACGTGGCGAAGTTTGTATCCACTCTGGCGCAGGTAGCGGCGAAGAATATCAACCGCGATGAACGTGCGGAAGTTGCCAATATGCCCGTAGTCATACACGGTGGGACCGCAGGTATACATGCGGACTTCGTTGTTTTGCAACGGCCGGAAATCCTCGATTTTTGCCGAGAGAGTATTGAAGAGGCGCAATGGCATGTGTGAAGAGAAGCTCAATTCTAGGGTGATGAAAGAAGAAGGGTCAAATTCACGCGTCTAGCATCAGGCTTCAAGTGTTAGGCAGGGCGGGAGTATTACCGCTCATAGCGTGTAAGCGGCGTCCTACCAGATATACGTAGTGCAGCGCCGAGACGATGGTGAAAGCGAACGTAGCGCGCAGGAATGTCTTTTCCGCGACCCACACCCACTTTACGTAATGCACTTGCAGCAGCATCACGAACACGACTGCCGCAAGCTGGGCAAAGGTATTGGCCTTGCCAAAGATGCTAGGGCGAAAATCGCGCAGTCCGGCAATCGCGTACAAAACGGCGCTTACCAGAAGAATGCAGATATCGCGGCTGAAGACCATTACCGTAAACTTCCATGGAATTTTGTGGACGATCGACAGCACGAGGAAAACAGTGCTCAACAGAAGCTTGTCTGCAATGGGATCGAGATACTGTCCCAGCAAAGTCTGCTGTTTGAGGCGGCGGGCGAGCAGTCCGTCGAGGCCGTCGCTCATACCGGCCAGCACAAAAAGGATTAATGCACCTTTAAAGTGGCCCTCTACAATCTTGATCAGCACAAACGGAAGGAAGATCAGGCGCGCCAGGGTGAGCTGGTTGGGAG
>QHZV01000148.1:0-1940 GCA_003224785.1 Acidobacteriota bacterium | reverse complement strand
GCTCAATTGTCTCTGCGGAAAGCAGGATTGGCAAACTCTGGAAGAACCAACTGGGATGCTCGGATTTAAGAAGATAAAGAAATGGTAGGCCCGAATGGACTCGAACCATCGACCTCTTCCGTGTCAAGGAAGCGCTCTAACCAACTGAGCTACGGGCCTGCGACGGGACAGATTTCATTTTACGGGGAATTGCGAGTCTTGCAAAACGAGAGCGGCCGATCCGCGAGATATTCATCGATTTTGGGCAGAATTTCTAGGCCCGCCAAGGCACCGAGTAACTTGCTTCAATTTCAAATTCATTTCGGCCTGCCATTCTCTTCTTTCGCACTCCGTAGGTAACCCCGGGTAACCACCAAGTAACGGCAATTTTGATTCCGCGAAACGCCGCTCTGGACGTGCCTTTCGTTACGTTCGGCTGTGTACTTCAGGTACGTGGGTTAGCTCTGCACTTGCCCCTATCATGATTTGAAGCTGGGAGGAACAGTCCCTGCTTCAGAGAATTACGCAAGGATGCCCGGACGCCATGACCGCTATGCAAAATGAACAGGGACTCGTGCTGCTTAACCGCACGAGAACAACACGCCTGAGCGACCGTCGGACCGTCCGCGGCACTGCCCGCGTTAGTGCGGGATTCAGCTTGGTTGAGCTGATGATAGTGCTTGCTATCGCACTGATAGTTTCGGCGTTCGCCATACCGACATTGACGACCACCATAGACGGAATCCGCCTGCGAGGAATGACTGGCAGCGCAAGTAATATCGCCCAAAGAGCCCGCATGGAGGCGATCAAAAGGAACACATACCAGCGCCTGCACTTCGGGACTTGTGGGGGACAAGTAGTGTTGTTCGTGACAAATGGAACCGACGGAGCTGCTTGCCCGGCTGCTGCCGCCGCCAATAGCCTGTCGTCGCAGGTTTGGCTCTCGAATAACTTCACCATTCCTGGGGTACCTGCAGGCGGAGGAGCACCGCCGGCGATGACAAGCTTAACCTTATGGGGAGTCACTGGACTGACGCCGAACCCAAACACGGACCCATATTTCAGCTCTCGCGGTCTCCCTTGTCTGCCGCCCCCAGGCGGAGGTGCCTGCTCTACAGCTCTAGCTGGAGGAGGATTCGTTTATTACTACCGCTATCGTAATGCCGGGCGCACACGATGGGCGGCCACCAGCGTCTCGCCCGCTGGACGAATACAGGGCTGGATCTGGAATGGCGCAACTTGGGATAACTAATATGCGAAGCAAACTGAAATGCAAGAATCGCAAATCCGAATCTGGCATGAGTCTAATCGAGCTCATGATTGCCAGCGTTGTGCTCATTTTCGGCATGCTCTCGATCATGGGCCTGCTGATGCTCGCAATTGGAAACAATGGGCGCAGCAAGATTGATAGCGGCGCAACCATGCTGACGCAGGTTGTGCTGGAGCAGGTCAGCGCCAAACTCGCAGGGGGCGGACCAGGGTCAATCACCGACAACAGTGCCTGCGGAGCCGGCCCCGGAACTACCTGGGTCCTGAATGACCAAGCAGGTGGCGCCAATCTGTCTGGGGGGAAAATCGATTTCACGCAAGCGCAGGGTCCACTGCTGGGCAGTTATGCCATGAACTATGTGGATTGCAACAACAACATAACGATGACGTACGACGTTCGCTGGAACATTCAAACGCTCGGTGTCAAATCGTTTCTCGTTACGGTTGGTGCGCGCCCGAAGAATGGCCTGCCAACTCGCTTTGCTTTTGCTTTACCGGTAACTATGAGGGCCTACGTCGGGGGGAATAGCTAATCATGCTATCCAAGAGCAGCATTCCGCAGCAGCCAGATCCCAGTGCCCCACAAGCAGGGTTTTCATTGATTGAAATGATGATGGTTCTTGCGATCATGACCATCATCATGGGAAGTGTCTTTAAGTCTATTGATTTGACGCAGCGAACATCGAGGTCCC
>QHZV01000147.1 GCA_003224785.1 Acidobacteriota bacterium | reverse complement strand
TTGTATTGATGTCCCTGGGTTACGGCGTAACAGGAGTGGTCGGTGCCATGACCGCGTCTCTGATTGTGGCGTATTTCGTGGCTGTGCCGCCACGGCACACACGCGTCGTTCAGAGGACGGGGCAGGCGGTCTTGCAGACGGGGTTCGATGAAGGCATTCAGGCGATCATTTTCTTCATCGGCCAGGTAATCATCAACAATCTCGATATCCTGCTGGTCAAGCATTTCTTTAACGCAACCCAGGCCGGCACCTACGCAGCAGTGGCTCTCGTCGGAAGATTGGTGTACATCCTGTCGTGGTCGGTCATCAGCAGTATGTTTCCGCTATCGGCGCAGGTCAGGTCCGACGAGACCAGCCGCAAGTCAGTGTTAGGGACAGCCCTGGCGCTCGTTTCTTCCATCGCTGTCGTTTTTACGCTGGGTGCCTGGCTCGCGCCGACTAACCTATGGCAAGTTCTTCTGGGCTCCGGATTTCCGGCGGTGGGGCGCGGTTTCTACTCCTCACTGCTGGTTCTTTACGTCATCACTACTGCGGTCTATTCTCTGGCCGTCGTATTGATGACCTACGAAATATCGCGCAAGATAGGCAACGTCAGCTGGTTGCAACTGGTTTTCAGTGGAGCGATTATCGTCGGGATCTACATTTTCCACGGAAATTTGGAGCAGGTGATTGTTGTTCAGCTTGTTCTGATGATGGTTCTGCTGCTGGCTGTTGCAATCCCATTTTCACGACCATCTCCTTCATCCAGGACGAGGACTGGCAGCGCCGAAACCGGACTCAAGAGAATCAGAAAGATTCGCGAAGAGGAAGTCATCGCTGAATTCCTTCGCGGCGAGTTCCATCAACATCATGAATTTCTGAGCTATCGCCAGCCATTCGCGGCGGTTGTCGCGAAGCCAAACTTGGAAGACGAGCGCGAAAACGATTTCCGGCGCGCATTACTGTACCGACGCCGCGGCCGCCTCTGGCGCGAACTCCCGCGCGACACCGAATGGTGGGAAGTTGAGCTTTCGTACCACGATGTCGAAAGGACGCGCGTCTTTGCCCGCAACCAGTGGCTGCGCTATGGAAGCCGCGGATTTCTGCTGCTCGACGTGGCCGGTCGCATCCGTACGCGGCTTCTCTCTCACCCGAATGACGGATTCATTACGAAGCTGCGTTCCCTTAGCATCGAGGTTGCCGAGAACGTTCAATTCAGCTCAGTCATCCTGATCGCGATTGACGACAAGTCGCCGCTGACGATCATTGAGGGCAATCACCGCATGACCGCAGCAGCATTGGTTTCGCCCGAAACCGTGCACCAGCGCTTCCGTTTTCTGTGCGGCTTCTCTCCGCGAATGGAGCAGTGCTGCTGGTACCAGACGAATGCTTCCACGCTTTTCCGCTACGCCAGGAACGGCTTCTCCTACCATTTCAGGTATCGCAAGATGATGTCCGCGATTCTGGAGCAAGTGAAGAGTATTCCAGCCAAGTTAGACAGTCGTCCCTAGATCAGGCGCAATTTTTACGTCTTGGTGTGTTCGGGGTTAAATCCGCTCTTCCGTCTTGCTACGCCTCTAAAGCAGATTCTCTTGTACGAACTTTGCGTCCTTTACGGTTAAATATTTTGGCAAATTTTAACGGTAAACAATGCAGAGTCCGCAAGGCGAAGCTTCAGTGATGGGAAGGGACTTTATTTCTCTGTCTTTGCGGATTGAAAATCCACTGTCCTCGCTGCGTACTGCGTGCCGTCGAATACGGCTGACACATTCACGTTGACGCCCTCGCGAAGTTGCCGCAACACGTTGGGAGCAATTGCTTCCATGTAGATGTCATAGTTCTTGCCATCGCTGCGATTAGCGATTGCGATCAGTTTGCGAGAAAGATCCAGATACGTGACTTGCCCGGCAAACGTAAACACGCTGCCTGGCGTAGCCAGCAAGTCGATCTCGCGAACCTCCCGCTGACCTCCAAAGGTGACTCCAACTAGAGCCCCGGGCGTCAGATCGTTCAGCGTAACCTGCTGAGTTCCGCGGCGCACCACAGCGGAAGGCGAGAGTTGCAATTTGATGGCCTGATCCGAGAGTTCATCGCGGACCGTCAATGCATTGTGTGCGCTGTCAACGCTCACAATCTGTCCATGGCTGCTGCCTTCGTCCACTGCGCTGCGGATCCAGATGGTTTTGGCGAAGACCCGGTCTCCATTCAGCATGGTGTCGAGATACACTCGCTGCCCCTGCTTAATCTCTCGTTCTGAAATCGGAGCGCCGTCGCGAAAGAAGCGCGTCCGAGTATCGAAGTGCACCCGCATTTCCTTTTTTGTTCCGAAGGGCAGGAAAGCCATTTGGTTCATCACTTCATTCAGGGCGGTCACCGTTCCGCCTATGAGAGTCACTTGTGCGGGAGGCAGCGGCGGCAGGTCGAGCAGTGGATCATGGCCTTGCGGACGCACCGGCGCGCCTGGAGCCGTTGCCGGGGGAGAATCTAGCCCCGGTAACACCGCAGCCGGAATAACTGGCTCCGGATTGGGGGGTTCTGGCCTCGTCGCCTGGCTTTGCGCAAGCCCAGACGCCGCAACCACACCTAACACAATGCCTTCA
>QHZV01000146.1 GCA_003224785.1 Acidobacteriota bacterium | reverse complement strand
ACTCGCCACTGCAGAAATTGGACAACGTGATTCTGACTCCGCA
The DNA here is from genome assembly GCA_003224785.1 of Acidobacteriota bacterium. Classification (GTDB taxonomy): domain Bacteria; phylum Acidobacteriota; class Terriglobia; order Terriglobales; family Acidobacteriaceae; genus Gp1-AA145. Next base: position 2,233 of record QHZV01000146.1, on the reverse strand, counting down.
CATTGCGGGTTCGACCAACGAGGCGCAGGAGGCGGTGGGACAGCAGATTGCGCTTCAGGTGAAGGAGTACCTGAAACACGGAGTGATTCAGAATGCGGTGAACGTGCCGTCAGTTTCACACGAGGAATATCTGACCTTGACGCCGTATGTCACCCTGGCGGAGCGGCTGGGATCGTTTCTGGCGCAAGTCAGTGGAAGTTCGCTGGAAGAAATTTCGATCGGCTATAGCGGGCACATCACCGAATGGAAGACTGAGTTGATCCGGAACGCGGCTATCAAAGGCATTCTTAACGTCGCAGTTGAGGAAAAGGCGAATCTGGTGAACGCCGCCAGTCTGGCTTCTTCTCGAGGACTCACAGTCCGTGAAGAGCGCAAGCCAAAGGCTTCGACCGGCGGCGCTGGCAGCGTGCTCACGATTTCCATCAAGACGCAGAAAGAAACCCACACGGTAAAGGGCGCTGTGCTGCGTGAAGACACACCACGGCTCCTGCACGTGGATGGTATTGACGTCGAAGCGCCGCTGGAGCAAAACCTTATTTACATGCGCAATCAGGATGTGCCCGGCGTGATCGGTAAAGTCGGGACGATTCTCGGCAAGCACGGAATCAACATCGCCAATTTCTCGCTAGGACGCCGTAGTGAAGCTATATCGGGTTCCGCGCGACAAGCCATTGCTGTGGTGCACGTGGACGGCGCGGTACCGGAAGCGGTGGTCAGTGAGCTGGGTGGAATTCCGGCAGTGGAGCAGGCCAAGGCTATTCGATTAGAAATTTAGCCGAAAAAGGCTGGACTCCTCCCTCACGTACGAATCGAAGCACGAAAGGAAGCAATGCGACGGAAGTCGAGTTATCTAATCGTAACTACTTTTTTACTGGCATCGTTTGCCGCCGCGCAGGAAGTTGAGCGCTTTAACTTTGCTCTGAGTGGAGCGGGCGTCTTCAGCAAAACTTCGACTTCATCCGACGGATCGCTGACTCTCAAGCCGACAACTTCCGGCGCCCAAATAGGGAGCTTTCGATGGCGCTTGAACCACCTGCACGGCCTTGAAGTCAACATTGGACACACCAATAATTCGCAGGTGTTTGCGCTTCCGCCAAATAGCTTTCGAGTGGGTACGGGCATCACCGAACTCAGCGGCGACTATGTTCTAAGCCCGATGCACAGAGATCGCTGGGAGCCGTTTTTGTTCGGCGGCGCGGGAGTTCTGCGATTCAATCCGGGGAGCACCTATATCAACGGACTTCTCGCGTCGTTTCCGGTTAAGCAGCAAACGGCGCGGGGATTCCTCTACGGCGGCGGGACGGATTATCGTTTGTGGAAGTTTGTATCGCTGCGACTGCAGTATCGCGGCGTGATCTACAAAACGCCGAACTTCGGTCAGCCCAACCTCGCCACGCACGCCAAGGGGCACCTGGCCGAGCCCGCTTTCGGAATTGTGATCAAATTCTGATCAGGATTCGAGGGCGGCTTTTCGCAATTTGCGTGTCTCAGCGAGCAGAGCCATGGAGTGCATCAGGTTCTGCAGCGTGACTATCCCGATCAGCTGCTGGTTCTCCACTACCGGAATGATGCTCAGATTATTAGCGCTCAGTTTGCGGAAAGCTGAAGACAGCGACTCGCTTTTCTGCGCAACCTCAAAAATACGGTTCATTACCGCCTGGACGTAACCGTTTCCTTCGGTGCGAAGCGTCTGCAAAATCTTCTGCCGCGACACGACCCCTACCATGTCCCCGCTGCGAATGACGGGGAAATCATCTTGCAATGAATGTACGGCCTTATCCAGGGCATCTTCCAACGTGTCGGCGGGCGAGAGCGTGGCGAAATCGGTCAACATGATGTCTTCGAGATGCACAGTTTCGAGCACTGAATGAAAAACCGCCGAACGGTCTTCCATCTGCGCTGCGATAAATAGGAGGACACCGACCACGAAGAACCACGTGGTCTGGGGCATGTTCCACCAGCCCGCAAGAATGAAAGCGATGCCGAAGCCGCGGCCGATGCTGACGGCGCGGCGCGTGGCCCGCAGGGGATCCATGGAACGGCCAAAGACGGCGCGAAGAATTCGGCCTCCGTCCATAGGATATGCGGGGAGCAGGTGAAAAAGACCGATCCAGATGTTTGCCCAAATCACACTGTGCGGAAGGTCCGCGGGGTTGAGATTCGGGTCGCTCCACGGATGCGATTGCGGAAGGGCCACGCTGAGGAACATCGCGGCAATACCCGCCACTGCAAA
>QHZV01000145.1:3964-8411 GCA_003224785.1 Acidobacteriota bacterium | reverse complement strand
ACACGATGCGCGGCTGGCTGCAGCCATGCACGTGCACCACGTAACCCACATACTGACATTGAACGTAATGGATTTTCAACGTTTCAGCGGTCTTACCGCTCTTCACCCGAACACAATTTAGATCTGTCCGCGGCACAGGGTTTTCTATCAGCATACTCACCCGGTGACATGCCGAACTCGCTGGGCGAGAGAGAGGGGTTCGAAGAAGGCGCACCTCAGCGCCAAAGCGGCAATCTATGGCCCGCTGTTTATTGGCAAGTCTGCACGGTCCCGTTCCCGATTCGCCCAATCCCCAACCGCAGCGCCTGCGCTGAGCTTGCCAGCAGGTCTCTCGGCTATGTGGTTCGTTTCACGATCCGGACCCGGAATCCCGTGTAGTCGCGGCTCCGCGTTGGCGCGATGCTAAACTGATCATCCCCATGGCGCTAACCGCGAAAAGCCATTCCATCGCTGCGTACGATATCCCTGAACGCGTGGCATCCTACGACGCCGACATGGATCTCATGCATCCCAACCGGCACAAAATGCTGCAAATTGTTTTGGAACTGCTGCCGTTCTCTCCGGATGCGTCGTTCACAGCGCTTGATCTCGGCGTGGGAACGGGATTTTTCTCGTACGTAATCCTTAAACGTTTCGCGAACAGCCGGGTGATTGCTCTGGATGGCGCGGCGTCCATGATCGAAATGGCTCAAGGCCGGCTCGGTCCAATGGCTGATCGCGTAGATTTCCGGACCGGAGATTTCCGCAACTTGAGCGAACTGTTGCGAGGTGAACGCGGCGATCTCGTGTACTCGGCGTATGCGCTTCATCATCTGACTGCGCCGGAGAAGATTAGCGTCGTTAGCGAAATCGTAAAATTTCTCAACCCGGGTGGATGGTTTCTGAATGCAGACTTGATCATCGGTCATGATGCGCAAATCGAGTCCCGCATTCAGGAGATTCGCGTGCAAGGAATCGTGGGGCGCGCTCGTGCCAATCGTAATAATGGTGAGAGCAACAGCAATGACGAACGCTTCGCCAGCGCAGCTTCAACCCGAGCGTTCATTGATAATCTGCAATCTCGGGAGCACGATCAGCCGCTCACTTTGAATGAGGACTTACGAATTCTCACAGATGCCGGCCTGAAGAATGCGTCGGCGTTCTGGCTGGAATATCGTGAAGCAGTAACCGGCGGCTTCAAACCGCTGTAGAGGGCAGAACCCCTTCTCTCCACAATCGTGAGCATTGTAAACCGCTTCCTCAAGGTGCGAAAGGACGAGATGGCTGCCAGAACCTGAGGATCAGCAGATTTTGTACTATGGTAAGCAATCCTTGCCGCGCTTCTTCTTTCCCCACTGATGGGCGCTTCCCAGTCGCAGACTACGCCGGCGAATCCGGTTTCCGCGCCGCAGATTGCATTCACATTTGACGATTTGCCAGCGCATGGCCCGCTACCTGCGAACGAGACGCGGCTTCAGGTGATCTCGAAAATTGTTTCGGCGTTGCATGATGCAGGCCTGCCTCCAATCTACGGATTCGTCAACGGCCAGTGGACCGTCTCCGAGCCCGTCGACATCGCAGTTTTGCAGGCGTGGCATGATGCGGGCAATCCACTCGGCAATCACACTTGGTCGCACATGAATTTGAATCAGCACACGCTGGAAGAGTTTGAAGCCGACAGCAGCCAGAATGAGGCGCTTCTAGCCAGTCTCATGAGGAACAAAAATGAAGACTGGCACTGGTTCCGCTTTCCTTTTCTCGCCGAGGGTGACACTCCGGAGAATAAGGCCGGCGTCCGTGCTTTTTTGGCGCAGCACGGATACAAAGTCGCTGGCGTGACGATGAGTTTTGGCGATTACCTGTGGAACGAACCCTATGCTCGCTGCAAGGCGAAGGATGACAACAAATCCATCGCTTTGCTCGAAAGTAGCTATCTCGACGCGGCCAAGGAGAGCATCAATTATTACCGCCAGCTTTCACAGCAGCTCTATCATCGCGATATTCCTTATGTGCTGCTCATGCATGTGGGCGCATTCGATGCTGAAATGTTGCCGCGCCTGCTGAAGGTTTACCGCTCGGCGGGGTTTCAGTTCGTGACGCTTGAAGAGGCTGAGAATGACGATTTCTATCGCAATGACACCGACTTGCGGTTGCCGGTCTCACCAGACAGCCTGGAGCAAGTGATGTCCGCCCGTGGCCTCCCGCTGCCTGCGCCCCCGGCGCCTGCACCTCAGCCTGATACTTTGTGCCGCTAAAGAGCATGCGGCAAATACTTGCGATTGGTGATGGAGAAGTTCTTCACCATCCGATTTTTAGCAGTGACAAGCCTTGCCTGGGCAGCTCAAACCTTAAAGTCGCACTGCCGCGTTCGATCTGAATCCACTTAGGAGAACTCAGTAGCTGTAATTGCGCCGCAGCTTCTAATTTCTTGTATTGCTCTTCGTCGGGCTTCTGAGGAGAACCGAGTTCCTTCCATGCGGTAAAAGCGTTGCTGTGGCTGGCGTCAATGCGGAAGTGTTCCAGCAGAGCACGCTGAATCTCGACGGGCAGTTCGCTGATCGTCAGCTGTATTGAAGTTGATGCGGAGGGAAGATCATCATCGTGATAATTCCAGATCAAGATCTCAACTCCGTGTTCCGTTCGCGTGGCAATTGCGCGGATATCCCGCATCTTCCGAACACCAGTACTAACAATCTGATCGGTTTCCAGTGCGGCGGAACTTGTAGCTTCGACGCGGTCGCCACCCAGCACTCCGAGCATTCGGAACGCGTTCAGCACCGGCTTATCGAGGCCGTTGCTGGCCAGCTCACGAAACCCTGCGAAGTAGGGCTGATCTTCGAATTCAAAAGCCCAGGTGACCACGCCCATCAAGTTGATTTGCTCCCGTGCAGCCAAGGAAAGCGTTTGGCTGAAAGCCTCGGCGGTATAGCTCGCGTATAACGCTCCGTTGCGATACGAATTCTGCGGATTCTTTTCTGCCGAGCAAGCAGCACAGCCTTCGGGATCTGACTCGCCAAGAATTACTGGCGTGTTCCGCCACTTCGGAAATGACGCGACAATTTTGAATCCCTGATCAATCGCATTGAGCTGCGCTGCGATTCCCATCTGCACGTGATCACCCTGCCAAGTCGGCGATCCTTTGGGATGAAAGCTGATGAAATCGAGCGGCGCTCCATTTTTTCCTGTGACGTAGTTTTTCCCGGTGTCACAGTGCTGTAGAAAGTCCTCTAAAAACTGAGCCGCTTTAGGGCGACCGGGACCAGTCGAATCCGGACCGCCAACTTTCGCGTTCGGCAGCGCCCGCAGCACCGCGTCAGCGGAGTAGTCGTAGAGTTTGAAAAACTCTTCTGGTGTGCCTTTCCAATAATCAATGTCCGGCTCGTTCCAGATTTCCCATAACCAATTCTTCACCTTGGCATCGCCGTAGCGATCACGCAAATGCTTCGTAAACTGAAAGACCAACTCCGCCCATTTCTGATAGTCCTTCGATGGATATGCCCACCCTGTGTAAATGGAACCGTTCGGAAAATTGTGACGATAGGGTTGCGGGTGAGTAGAGAGCGCTTCCGGCATGAATCCGATTTCGACCAGCGGCTTCACTCCGGCTTGCTGAAACGTGTCAAAGATCCGGTCCACGATCTTCCAGTCGTAAACCGGATTTCCCATCGTATCTTCCGTGTAGGCGTTTGTTGATCCCCACTTCAATGAGGCGGATCCGTCTCCAGTGGTCAGCAGGTTGTGAACGCGAATGTACGCGGGCTTCGAGCTGAGCCCATCGATTTCTCCCAACAGCTTCTTCCCATTGGGAGCGTAGGTGTAGTTGGGCTCGTCATAGCCGAAGAAATTCCACACAGGAGGGAATGCGCCTTGTGGATGGTCGTACTGGACGTGAATGGTTACGGGCTCGGACTCTTGTCCGGAGACAAATGAGGGAAGTAGAAGTAAGACTAGAGCGAAACAAACCGCATTGTGCTTCGAAGGAAACATGCAGGCGAGATTCTAACAGCGCAGCTATTTGCGGATACGAATGACTTCGTTGTTTTTGCCGATCACAGCCATCTCGGCCATTCCGATGAACAACCCGTGCTCGACCACGCCAGGAAACCTGCGCAGCTCTGCCGCCAGCCTCGGTGGATCGGCAATTTCGCCGAAGGTGCAGTCGAAAATGTGGTGGCCTTCGTCGGTCACGTATACGCTACCGTCAGAATGCCGGCGCAACGAAACCGAGGCTCCCAGCCGTTCAATCCGAGGTTTGATCAGTGCCTGTGCGAAAGGTATTACTTCGACCGGTAGCGGGAATTTCCCTAGCCGGGCGACTTGCTTTGCCGAGTCGCCAATTACAACGAATCTCCGTGAGACCGATGCCACAACTTTTTCGCGAAGGAATGCGCCGCCGCCGCCTTTGATTAAGTTCAGGGTTGGACCGATTTCATCCGCGCCATCAATGTCGAGATCAATCTGAGGATGC
>QHZV01000145.1:0-3942 GCA_003224785.1 Acidobacteriota bacterium | reverse complement strand
GGCCGCCGCGAACGCGATCTGCCAAGAACCGTATAAAAAAAGCTGCCGTCGAACCCGATCCCAGGCCGACAATTTGTCCTGACTCGACTAGCTCGCATGCCGCCCGTGCCGCTGCCTGTTTTTCCTGATTGCGAAGGTTCGTTTCGGCCTGAGGTGAGTTCATTCCGGCTTCGCCGCCCGTTTGCGGAAGGAATGGAGAATCATCGCGCTGCTGATCGCGAAGCTCCCCACAGCCCCAAGAACCAGCGCTTGCACCATTAAAGGAGGCACGTGCAAAGCGCGCGGGAACAATGCGCCAATCGCGAACAGTATTCCGAGCAGATTGAGCCACAATTGTGGCCGCGACTGCGACGGCTGATTAGCCGAACGCAGCTGGAGTTGTAAAAGCACCGCAGCCGTCCCGATCAGCGCCATCACAATCACCGCGACCGGACTGCGAAAAGCTGTCGGGCTCGTAAATAGCACAACCAGCGTCAGCGCAATGCAGAGCAGTCCAGCGCTCAGCACAGTTTTGCGTTTGGTCAATGACAAAGCACTGACATTGTATGACACGGATGGGTGCGTTCAACAACCGCATTTCGCCGATGACAAATCTCAAGCTCCGGCGACAACCCATTGCAACTGCTGCGGCGCTCCCTGATGCAGTGCATAGAGCACTAATTCGACGCGGCTTGAGATGCCGAGCTTCTCGAATATCCGGAAGAGATACTTTTTTACAGTGTGCTCGCTGAGCCCAAGTTCGCCGGCGACATCACGATTGCTCAGGCCATCAGCCACCAGCGCCACCACTTGTTCTTCGCGCGAAGTCAGCAGTTTTTCGCCATTAGCGCTCACTACCCGCAACGATGGCACTTGGCAAACCGAGTCGAGAAGATAATTGAGTTGCTCGGCGGTGGCAAAGATTTCGCCGAGGTGCACCCGCTCAATACATTCGCAAAATAGTTCAAAGGACGAATCAGTCAGTGAAAACAGCCCGCGCGCTCCCGAGCGGAAGGCCTGCACCGCCACCTCGCGGTTTTCACTTTCCATGAGGCAGACTTTTGGTATCTGCGGATGTGTGAGATGCAACGTGCGCAGCGCCGTCATGTCCGGGAACTCCGAATGCGCAGCTGTGCAACTCATGACCGCGACGTTCACAACATCGTGTTCCACAAGCTCCAAAATTGAACTCGCGTCAGCGCCGCACGTCAATACCTGAAAGCCGCGATGCCGCAAAGAACCGGCAAGCAGTTGGCTCTCCATAGGCTTCGAATCTGCGAGAAGGACCCTGATTACTGCGTGGGGATCGGCTGTCATAACACCACCAACCACAAAGATTGAATTGCCAGTGGCAGGAGTCTAGCGAGTTCAAGAACGCAAGTCAGTGACGTAAGAACCCTGGGCCGGCTTCAGTCTGTGGAAAACTTTTAGCACCAAAGGCCGTGCTTCCCGACATTTCACAACAATTCTAGCCCGGAGACTACGCGAACTAATCTGCAACTGATTATGAATTCGGGCACTTACCCTGAAACTACATCGGAAGTTGTAACCGCGCCCACCTACCTACTTTCGTACCCCATACTTTTCGCGCCTTGTTGGGCGTCTTCGCGGGGACTAGTTTCCAAGTGCGCGACGAGGAACCAGTTCGTCGGCCAGCCGCCAATGATGATCTACAAAGCTGCAGCTCTGTTGATGTTTGCCGCATTGCCGACCCATTTGGCGGTCCCTGCCCTGGCCCAAACCGCTGGGGCGGACGCCGTCCGCTATATCGGTTGCGAAAAAGCGATGTGGACGAAATCCAATTCACTTTTTCTCCGGAATTCGACCAGGCGGTCACCATCCAGCCGGACGGATTCGTGGCGCTGAAAGCCGTGGATAGCGTTTTCGCGGAAGGGCTGACCTTGACTGAACTGCACGATGCGGTGGTGAAGGTCTATCAACGTGCGCTGCGCGATCCGGAAGTGAGCGTCATTCTTAAAGACTTCGAAAAGCCATATTTCGTCGCTGGGGGGCAGGTCGGACATCCTGGTAAATATGAGTTGCGCTCTCCGACTACTGCTGCCGAAGCAGTGGCGCTTGCCGGGGGGTTTACCGAGTCCTCAAAGCATTCCCAGGTCGTGCTTTTCCGGCGGGTGAGCACGGGAGTGGTGGAGACGCATGTTCTAAATCTGAAGGCCATGCTGGCGTCCCGGAATCTGGAAGAAGACCCTGAGCTCGCGCATGGCGACATGCTTTTCGTTCCCCAGAACCGGATTTCAAAAATCAAAAAATTCTTGCCCGTATCAAGCCTGAGCACTTTTTTTACTCCAGCACAATTTTGAATATGGCGGAACAACTGCAGGGAGGTTCGAGATTCAACGCGGCGAGAACGCCCACGCTGCGGGATGTGGCCAAGATTGTGTTTCGCCACAAGCGACTATTGATGACCACTCTCCTGGTCACCTTTTCGGCAGGCGTGCTATATGCGCTGCTGGCTCCGTCGTACAAGGCGGAAATGAAGATCCTGGTTCGCCGCGGGCGAATTGATCCAGCCCTGACGCCAACCCAGACCGCCTCTCCCGCTTTCGAGCACGACGACATTTCCGAAGAAGAGATGAACTCTGAACTGGAAATGCTACACAACGACGACATTCTGCGGAGTGTTGTGATCGGGAGCGGGCTCGCGGCCAGGAGTTCGTGGCGCTCAAGTTTCCGAAATGAATCTCGCGAGATCAAGATCGAGAAAGCAGTATGTCTCCTTCCATTTTGTGGGAACTGAAGGCGCAAGGCGTGCCTGTGGTCTATCACTTGAACGATTTCAAGCTACTCTGCCCGAGCTACAACATGGTCGGGTCATCTGGCACTGCTTGCGAGCGATGTAAGGGTGGTCACTTCCACAACATCATTCGCGAGAAATGTTATTCGGGGGGAACCAGAGCGTCGGTTGTACTTGCCGCGGAGGCTTACCTGCACCGCTGGCTGTCCACGTATGAGAGGTGCGTGGACTTGTTCATCGCTCCGAGCCAATTCGTGAAACAGAAACTCATCGAGAATGGCTGGACGCGTTCGCGCATTGAAGTCTTGCCGCACTTCCAGAGTCTCGCGCTGAAGCAGAAGCCACATCCCGGTATGACGGCGCCGATCCTTTACTTCGGGCGTCTCTCGCGGGAGAAGGGGATCACCGATTTGTTGCACACAATGCAGTCGCTTCCGCACATTCGATTGTTGATTGCCGGCGAAGGCCCGCAACGTAGCGAACTTGAGGCCCTCGCACGGAAGCTCTCGCTGAATAATCTTGCATTCCTCGGGCGAGTCGAAGGCCGGTCTGGAAAGATTGATCGCTGTTTCACAATTCACTGTCTTTCCGTCGCACGCCTATGAGACGTTGGGCAAAAGCATTCTGGAGTCTTACGCCCAAGGGCGGGCGGTTGTGGCTTCCGACCTGGGTTCCCGCCGAGAACTGATCGAAGCAGGCAAGACCGGATTACTTTACCCAGTAAGCGACGTTAAACAATTGACCTCCGCAATCGCCTCACTGCAACACAGCCCCGACCTCTCGCGGCGGATGGGCGAAGCCGGAAGCGAACTGGTGCGAGAACGGCACTCGCAACCAAAGCACCTGGAGAAATTGGAAAACCTGTATGAGGAGCTTCGTCGAGGGAACTCACGCCCAAGAACATCCATCAATGCAAAGCCGCTGCGTGTTGCTTACATCGGCGGACGCGGGGTGGGCGGCAAATACAGCGGAATCGAAACTTACTATGAGGAAACCGGAAAGCGGCTGGCACGGAATGGGCATGAAATAACCGCGTACTGCCGAAGTCATTTTACTCCATCCACCGCAGTGCATGACGGCATCCGGACCGTTCGGTTGCCAACCATCCGCTTCAAACACCTCGAAACTTTCGTCCACACGCTGCTGAGCACAATTCATGCATGCTTCAGCAACTATGACGTCGTGCACTATCAGTGCTTGGGACCGTC
>QHZV01000144.1 GCA_003224785.1 Acidobacteriota bacterium | reverse complement strand
TCAACGGTTTCGCCCAGTTGCTCTCTCGTGAGATAACGCGCATTCGTTTTCTCGAGGAGACGCACTCGCGGGTCCTGGCGAAGCTTCATTGCGATTTGTCCGTGACCGGTGTCCACGGCGATCACGTGCTTGGCGCCGTTTTGTAGCAAGCAATCGGTGAAGCCGCCGGTTGAGGCGCCAACATCGAGACAGGTTTTCCCGTCCACATCAATCTTCAAGTAGTCCAGAGCGCGCGCCAGCTTCAATCCGCCGCGGCTCACGTATTTCAGATCTTCGCCGAGCAAACGTATTTCGGATTCCAAAGCGACCGAGGTGCCAGACTTAATGATCTTTTGCCCATCCACAAGCACCTTGCCTTCGATCACGAGGGCCTGTGCCCGCTCTCGCGACGGGACCAGGCCACGCTGCAGCAGGAGTTGATCGAGCCGAATTTTTGTTTCAGATGTTTTCATCCAGAAAAATTTTCAGACCGTCGCACTTACCTATGTGCAATTTGTAAAACCGACTCTGCAGTAAGGACTTAGTCAGGCCCCAAGCCGGTTCTGCACAGCATTATCCACAAGAGTGTTGAAAAGTCCCCGACCCCTGACGAAGAAAGTATATTGACAATTTTTTAGTTTAGAGCTGGTGAAACACATTCGGCATCGCGATTAAAAACATCCCAGATGTGGGAACTTGCGGTGCCCGTGGAGACGAAGGAAGAGCCTTTAATCGCAAAGGGCACGAAGAAAAGCCGCAAAGGTGCGACGAAAATCATCCGTGCCTCTGCGCAAACAAATTCTCAATTGAGGGGCGGCAGAGAATTTTCTAGCCGGCAACTTCCTCGAGCAGCTTCTGATCGATGTCGAAATTGGAGTGAACGTTCTGCACGTCATCGTGCTCTTCGAGAGCTTCCACCAAGCGGATCATCGTGGTCGCCTGCGATCCTTCGAGCTTGATGTAGTTTTGCGGAATCATCACCACTTCGGCTGATGCTGGCTGAATTCCAGCCTTCTTGACGGCTTCGACCACGGCTTCGAAACCTGAAGGGTCGGTCAATACTTCCCAGTTCTCGCCATCGTCGCGCAAGTCGTCAGCGCCGGCCTCAAGAACAATTCCCATCAGGTCATCTTCTTTTGCTGCGCTCTTGGGGGCGACGATGTCGCCCTTCTTGTGGAACATCCACGAAACCGCGCCGGCCTCGGCCATGTTGCCGCCATTTTTTCCAAACGCGTGACGAATCTCGCTTACGGTGCGATTGCGATTGTCAGTGTTGATATCGAGCAAAACCGCCACGCCGCCGGGGCCGTAGCCTTCCAATGAAAACTCTTCGAAGTTTACGCCGGGGAGTTCGCCGGTACCGCGCTGGATGGCACGTTTGATGTTGTCGGCCGGCATGTTCTCGGCTTTCGCAGCGGCAATCGCGGTGCGCAGGCGCGGATTGGAATCAGGATCTCCACCGCCGTTTTTCGCGGCAATGCTGATTTCTTTGATCACGCGGGTAAAAATCTTGCCGCGCTTGGCATCAAGAGCGCCCTTTTTGTGTTTGATTGTCGCCCATTTTGAATGGCCGGACATGGATATACCTCACGTTCGTTGAGCTTAAATTAAGCTGATTTCTCGCCTCAGGACCCGCCTGTGAGAGAGGAGCACTCTAAGCCCTCGTTGCCCAGAAAGTGCAGGCGAACTGAGATTATAGCACGCCAAAAGTGGGACTTAGGCCACGGCAGGCGTCCTGAACGGCAAGCCTGTCCTCCGTTCTGAATTTTTACAATCGCTTCACGCCTTTCGCGCCCGGACGCGACTATAATTCCCAAATCTTCGCCGGAAGTCGCGGCAGATGCAGCCGACCTGCTCCCAGGTTGTCGCATCAAAAGTGTGAGATCCCAGGTCATGCAAGTCAAGCGGCTTACGTTCCTCGTTGCGACAGGACTCTCGTTCGTCCTGTTCACGGGGACTACTTTGGCCGACGGTCAGTTGCACTGGCGACAATCTCATAAAGAAGCGATTGAAATTCGATTGATTGCGCTGGCCATCGCTTATCCACGGACATCTTTTTTTGCAAACGACGAAGTCTTTATCGCCGAGCAGGAATTGGCGAAAGAAGAGTCTCGCTTCATCAAGCTGGTCTATGACTTTCTGCCCTACCAGTCGCCGCTCTCAAGTTATGGTTTGAATTACTCGCTGGTGCACAAGGTAAACGCGATTCGCGACACCACCTGCGACGAAAGCCTTTGGGAGATGCGGACCGCGCTCGCGCAACGGCGGCAGGCCGACCGCAGCGCCGCAGGGTGGAAGTACGCCGCCGAAACTCCTATCGCTGATCTTGACCGCCGCCAGGCCAAGCTCCGCTGCTATCGCACCACGTCGGATGATTACGAGAAGGTCTTCAGAGAACCGACGACCGAGAGCCCGTACTAAGAGCAGCTATTTGCTGGTTCTTGGGTGTTCAACCCTCATCAGAAACTGTCCTCGTCCGCGGAATAGGTGCTTCGATTGCGAAGCACCGGAGTCGAAGGATTC
>QHZV01000143.1 GCA_003224785.1 Acidobacteriota bacterium | reverse complement strand
TTCCGGACTTTTGCCACTGGAATGTCCATGCGCTTGGCAATTTCTTCCGACGTCGGCTCGCGTCCCAGCTCCTGCACCAGCTGCCGCGACGTGCGGATCAGATTGTTGATCGTTTCGATCATGTGCACTGGAATACGAATCGTACGCGCCTGATCGGCAATTGCACGCGTAATGGCTTGTCGAATCCACCACGTGGCGTAAGTTGAAAACTTATAACCGCGGCGGTATTCGAATTTGTCAACGGCTTTCATCAGGCCGATGTTGCCCTCCTGAATCAGGTCGAGGAACTGCAGTCCGCGATTGGTGTATTTCTTTGCGATCGAAACCACCAGTCGCAGGTTGGCCTCAATGAGCTCGCGCTTCGCGTACTCGGCGTCCATGTCGCCCTGGATGAGCTCACGCTGGGTGCGCTTCAGTTCCTGGAATACGACGCCGACTTCCTGTTCGAGCTTTTCGAGTTCTGCGTTTACAAGCCGGGCTTGCCGCCGGTACTCCTTGCGCTGATCATCGCTGCGAGTGGCCTCGGCTTTTTTTTCGAGGTTCTGGCACTGGCGGTCGAGCGACCGCATGGTGTCAACCGTCTTATTCAGGCGCTCGATAAGGCGTTTGCGCTCGAGATTGGTAAAGCCGAGATCGCGTACCGCCTTCGATACTCCAATCACAGCGCGCGCGAGCTTGTGGTGCAGTCGCCTGTACGGCCTGGGGTTTTTTTTCTGGGAAATGTCGGCGAACTGCTCCTGAACCTGCATGGCTTTTTTGTAAGCCTTCGCCAGTTCGTCGATTTTTCCAGTGAAGTCGCTCAGGCGCGCCTGCACGATTTCGTCAGTGATCTCTTCTTCATCGAAGGTGACCACTTCCTTGATCGAGCGGACGCCCTTTTTCAGGTCCTCGCCCATGGCGAGCAATTCGCGAATCACGATGGGCGATCGCGAAAGCGCCTTGAGCATGCGGTTCTGTCCACGCTCAATCCGCTTGGCGATTTCAACTTCACCTTCGCGAGTCAAGAGAGGAACTGTTCCCATCTCGCGCAAATACATGCGGACGGGGTCGTTGGTTTTTTCCATTGCCCCGGGAGTGAGGTCGAGTTCGACGTCCTCCCCAAGCTCTTCTGCATCTTCGCGGTCGAGAGCAGCGGAGGGCAGTTTTGGGCCCTCCAGTACATCAATGCCTTGCGTACCAATGGTGGTTAGCAGATCTTCCAGGTCGTCGGGGCTTTGAACATCCTGTGGGATAAGATCGTTGACTTGGTCATACGTCAGGTATCCCTTTTCCTTGCCTGTATCGATCAGCTTTTTTATATCCTCGAATTTATCTTCAAGAGCCAAGACGGCTTTTCCTCTTCTGCGTCGCTTGACTGGATTGCGTGAGCAATCCAGTCGGGCGACAGTGAGATGTACTTAATTAACGGTGGGAGCGTGCGATGGCGAGCTGAGCGCCGGCACAAACCTTTCAATGTTACCAGAAATGGGTTGCTGGCTGTCAGCTTAAATAGCTTTCAGCGTGAATCCTCACACCCACTTATTTCTTGCAAAGTTGGCTCGAATAGCCGTGAAACTGGGGTATGACCAGATACTTCCATTCTTTCGCTTAAATTCCCGGTTTTGCCGCGCTCGCCGGCGATGCCGACACTCCGCCCTGACTCCCTACCGTCAATAGTTAGATGGCGGGGAGGAGCATTTAGTTTCAGAGGTTTGCATATCAGTTCAGATCGTGGGGTACAATCCCTCGCGTCCCTTTTGGAGGAACCATGCGGCGGATTTGCCTCATTCTCGTGCTGTGGGGATGTTCGCGACTATTTGCCCAAACGCTCTCGCCGGAGGTCAAAGAGTTCGTCAAGGTGGATGCGCCGATTATCGCGCTGGAGCATGTGCGGGTAATTGATGGTACTGGTGCCGCGGCGAAGGACGACCAGACCCTCGTGCTGGCGAATGGGAAGATTCGGTCCGTAGGCGGTGTAATTCCCGGGCTCGTCGGGATGCATGATCACATGTTTTATCCCATGGGAAATGGGGTTTATGGGGAGATGGCGTATAGCTTTCCGCGGCTTTATCTCGCTGCCGGAGTGACGACGATCCGCACCACCGGTTCTCTTGAGCCTTACACCGATCTTGAGGTCAAGCGGAACATTGACACGGGCGAGACACCGGGGCCGAAGATTCATGCGACGGGCCCTTACATCGAAGGAAAGGGCAGTTGGGTTTTGCAGGCGCACAAGCTTACTGGGCCTGACGATGCGACCAAGTTCGTAAATTTCTGGCTCGATCAGGGTGCGGACAATTTCAAAATCTATAACTTTGTTACAGCCGATGAGCTTTCTGCAGCGATCAAAGCTGCGCACAAACGTGGAGCAAAAGTGACCGGCCATTTGTGCTCGATTGGATTTCGTCAAGCTGCGCAGTTGGGGATTGATGATCTTGAGCACGGCTTGCTGGTAGATACGGAATTTTTTTCAGAAAAAAAGGCGGACGAATGTCCAGATGTTCCTGACGAAGGGATTCGTTACGGCAAGATGGAGATCCAGTCCGGACCGGTCCACGACACGATCGTGGATCTGGTGCAGCATCATGTCGCGTTGACTTCGACATTGCCGGTTTTCGAGATGGATGTGCCGGGGCGTCCTTCAATGCAGAAGCGGGTGCTGGACGCGCTGACTGCAGAAGCCCGGAGTGCGGTGCTCGTGAACAAGCTTTCTACTACTGACCAAGCCAGGACTCGCAAACGCTATGGGATGGATGTGTCGCCATGGGGCGCGGCTTTTAAGAAGGAAATGGAGTTCGAGCGTGAGTTCGCAAAGCAAGGCGGATTGCTCTTGGCAGGACTCGATCCGACCGGCATGGGCGGGATCGTTGCGGGGTTCGGCGATCAGAGAGAACTCGAGTTGCTGGTGGAGGCTGGATTCTCGCCTCTTGAGGCCATCCACATTGCAACCTACAATGGCGCACAGTATCTGGGCGATCTGGACAAGGTAGGCACGATCGCAGCCGGCAAGCAGGCTGATCTAGTAGTAATCAAAGGCGACCCGTCACAGAAAATTGAAGACGTTGAGAATGTGGAGATCGTGTTCAAAGATGGCGTTGGATACGATTCCGCGAAGTTGATTGAGTCGGTCAAGGGGATGGTGGGGAGCAGGTAGGTTTTGTATGGCACAGGCTTATTTTGAAGAAAGGTGCAGATCTAGTCATGAATGAAACACAGTCTAGACGAAGTATCGGTAGAAGCGTTCTGGCTGTACTGGCGGGTATTGCGGTCGGGGCCGCACTTTCGATTGGCACCGACTCCCTGCTGCGGGCAGCTGGCATTTTCCCAAAGCTGGGCCAGCAAATGTCTGATGGGCTGTTCGGATTGGCGACAGCTTATCGCATTGTGTATGGGATTCTCGGAAGTTACGTCATCGCGCGGCTTGCTCCAAGTCGTCCGATGCAGCATGCGCTGATCGGTGGCGTGCTCGGGTTGGTCGTCGGCATTATCGGGGCAGTCGCAACCTGGAACCGCGACATGGGGCCGCATTGGTATGCAATCGCGATCGCTGTCACTGCATTGCCGTGTGCCTGGGCGGGAGGAAAACTAAGGATCATGCAGGCGCGAGTTGCGATCTCTGCGTGAAGTTGTCGGGCTTCGCTCGGCTGGACAGCCTGGGGCGGCCATTTTTGACTCCCGCGCATCGAGGCAAATAGACTCTGATTCCGGCGGTGCTTTCCATGAAAACCATTTTGGTTGTGCTTGCGCTGGCGGTTTCTGTGCCGTGTTATCTGGCGGCTGATGAAGAAGGGCCGGGGCACGACGCTCATCATCATGAAGAACTGACTGAGGCACAGCTCGGGACTGTTCACTTTCCTACCTCTTGTTCTGCTGCGATGCAAAAGCCGGTGGAGCGTGGCGTCGCCATGTTGCATTCATTCTGGTATGAGGAAGCAGAGAAGGAATTCGAGCAGATCGAGAAGGATGATCCGCAGTGCGCGATTGCGCATTGGGGACTGGCGATGAGCTTGTGGCATCAGTTGTGGAACCGTCCGGAGTTGGCGGTCCTGCAGCGCGGTGGGGAACAACTGAAGCATGCCGAGAAAATGCAGGCGACCTCGCGCGAAAAGGATTACATCAAGGCGCTCGATGCTTTCTACAAGCACCCGAAGCGGTCTTACGAGAAACGGGCAATGGCTTATTCCAATGCCATGGAAAAAGTCGCGCAGCGCAATCCTGACGATCATGAGGCGGCTGCCTTTCATGCATTGAGTCTGCTCGCCGCTGAACCAGAACACGATCCGGGTGACGCTTATCGCAAAAAAGCTGCGGCGGTCCTGGAAAAACTATTTGCCGAGGAGCCGAACCATCCGGGCATTCCACATTATCTGATCCACACGTACGACAAACCGGAGATGGCGCACCTGGGTTTGCCCGCGGCGCGCCGCTATGCGCAGATCGCTCCAGCGGCTCCGCATGCTTTGCACATGCCGGCGCACATTTTTGCGCGTCTCGGACTCTGGCAGGATGACATTGACTCGAACGTTCGCTCCATTGCAGCCACGCAGAAGGAAGCTGCGATGCACATGGGTGGTGAAGGACATCAGTTCCACGCGATGGATTTCCTGGTCTATGCGTACCTGCAGACGGGCCGAGAAGAAGAAGCGCAGAAAATTATTGATGAAGTAAAAGCCATGCCCCAGATGCACGACATGTATGGCTTGGGCTTCGACCCGCATTTGGCCGCTCAGAGCGACTTTCAAGCTTCGTATGTGCTCGAGCTCCATCAATGGGCAGCTGCCGCGCAGCTTTCGCCTGTAGAGGGCACCGCGGACGGGAATCGTTCCTTCGCGTACATGGCACGGGCCATTGGGGCGGCGCGAAGCGGAAATCTCGAACAAACAAAAAAAGAAGTTGGGGAACTCGTAACGCTTCTGAAAAAAGCGGAGGCAAACAAGAAAAAGGAACCCTGGCTGCCCCAGGGGGTCACAGATGAACTGAGCATCGCGAGAGCATGGCGAGCCGAAGCAGAGGGACGGCAGGATGATGCTATCGCTTTGCTGCGTCCGTTGGCCGAGAAGGAAGAAGGAGAGGCCGAGGCAAGCAATGGCATTCCCGTTCACGAGATGATGGGCGACATTCTCCTCGACTCGAAGCGCCCGGGAGACGCGCTGGCGGAATACGAAGCAACGTTGAAGACGGATCCTGGCCGGTTTAATGCGCTGTACGGAGCGGCACAGGCGGCGGAACAAGCGGGCAAGAGCGACAAAGCGCACGAATACTATTCGTTATTGCTAAAGAACTGCGACGGGTCGAAGTCGGATCGCGCGGAGTTGAAGCATGCGCGGGCGGTGATGGAAGTTCAAGCTGCACGCAAGTGAACTCGGCCAGACGTGCTATCTGGGGCAGACTGATTCCAATTAGAAAATGATGTCGAGCTGCGCTCGACCGGACAGCCGAGGGCGACTGTCCCCACATTGTGTGAATTACCTTGGCTTCGGCGAGTCCATCTGTTGCAGTTGAAATAGAAGCGACGCGAATCCTAGTTTGGATTTCATCTGCACCGGCACGCGCCTCGCGTCCTCGGTGAGCCAGACCCAGATTTCTCCTTTGCTCGTCATCGGGCCGGATATGGGTTCGGCCCTCACTCGCAGGGTTTGAAACTCGCCCATTGGGCCTTTGATGTTCTCGCGGGCTTCGACATTGATGCGGACATCTGTGGTCTTGCCGCCATCGTTCACGGGAAACACTTGCGAAAAGCCGAGATGTAGTGGAAGTGAGCGCGCGTAGAAAAATCCGCTGACCACGTCAGAGACGCACAGTGGTATGTCGAATTCAGAGTGCTTCTGTTTGCCCGTCTTCAGATCTTTGTCGTCCACCAGGCTCTTGGCGTGCGAATAATCAAAATAGATACTGCGGTCGAGCCGCCGCGGACCTTCTTCACTGTGTTTCGAGATCTGTTGCGTACAGAAAGAGCGTGGATCGATGTCCGCGCCGAAAATGTCATGCACGTGAAATAGCTTGTTGGCGAGGCCAGCCGATTCCGCCGTGGAAGTCAGGTGCTCCCGGGAACCCGATCGCTGCATGAGAATTGTGGCCGTGCCCGCGTTCAGCATGTGCCATTGAACGGAGTACGTTAGTTTCTCGCCGGCGGGAAAGCGGTAAGCCGAAGAAGGCGGAAGTATGTGCGATAAGTTCGAATTCCCAATGGATGCCATTTGTACCTGGGCCAATGCTGCAATTGCGAACGCCAGGCTGGCGACGACCACGGGGACAAACCTTGTACTCATGTTCCGAACCAATGCGCCTTAAGGATGAGAATTGCGATCAGGACCGCGGCACCGACAGCAGCGTTGTACTCGCGGTGCTTCCAGTACAGATGCCAATGGAAGGAGTTTGAGCTGCTTTGGTAAGGAGTGAAGCGGGGAAATAGTCTGGGCACGTTACGTTCGTACTCGCCAAATTCTGGAAACCTCATCCTGAGGAACTCTTCTTCGGACCTGATGACAGGCAAGTAGATGGCGAAGAACATGAGACTTCCGAAATAAAGTGGGTTGCGCGTGTATCCATAAGGGCCCGTGATCGTGAGCACTTCATTTTTTCGGACGTGCCCGGATGCCAGGGCGCGAATCACCAAACCGGCTATAGCCACGGCACTGCCGATTAGAATTGACAATTTCGCGGGGTGCGCCAGCAGGAGAAATGCGGCAGCCGCGGCGAAGCCCAGCGGAACACGAATGCGCCGCGCGATTTTGCTCCAGCTAGGCAGTGGAGTCCTCCAGCAAACGGCGTGATGCCGCGATCACTTCATCGGGTGTGATTTTGAGCAAGCCAGTATCAGGTTCGCTGGTGTGCGAGAGCGAAGTCTTGCTGGCCGCGTTCCGCAGCACAATATTTTTCGTTCCGTATGGACCGTTGCGGGCGGGATCGGTTGGTCCGAAGATCGCCAGCACTGGAATTTGTAATGCGGAGGCCAGATGCATGGGGCCGGTATCTCCGCCGATGAAGAGGCGGGCGCGACGGGTGAGCGCGATCAGTTCGCCGACGGAGCACGAAATCTTGCGAGCTGTGCCGTGGCTTGTTTCCTCCACGATCGCAGCGAGTTTTTCTTCGCCGGGACCAAAGTTGATTAAGGGAGTGAGTCCATCCCTAGATAGAGCTTTTGCCACTTCGCCGTATCGTTCGGCAGGCCATTGCTTGGCGGGCCATCCTGCTCCGGGATTAATCAGAACGAATTGCTGGTTGGGAGAAATCAGAGTTCCGACAGTGGGTTCATCTCGATCGTCCTGCGGGAACAGGGCTGCACAGTTTGCGAGTGGAGTTGCGGCGACGGCGCCCACGAGTGATTGGTACTGCTCGATAACGTGAGTTCCGTTGGTAGCAACCGGCTTTGTGTAGAACATTTGTGACGGCCACTCACGCGGGCGCTTCATGCCGAAGACTGTATTTGCTCTAACCAGTCGTGCGATGACGGCGGATTTCAGTGCGCCCTGAAAATCAATTGCGATTTCATAACTTTGCTCGCGAACTTCACGGCGCGCGGCTGCGATTTGATGACGAGTCTCGGATGACAGCAGCGATTTGCGCCAGGTTTTTGTGTCAACTGCGTGAACGAAATCAACCAGCGGTCGAGCGGAGCTTCGCCGGCCAGAGCGCGGAGCATCTTTCGCGCAAAGTAACTCTGCCCATCTTTGTTCGATGACCCAGCCGATGCACGTGTCGGGGAACGAATGAGGCGTACGACCAAGATGCTTCTCGGCGGGACTGCCGCGCTGCTCACGAGCGGCGTTTCTCCAGGCGATTACCTATGATGTCGGTGGCGGAATGGTTCTTGGGATCGCCAACGATCTCGACACGGCCGCCGCACTCGATGATGGTGTCCCGCTCCGGAACATTCTCGGCGGTGTAGTCGGTGCCCTTAGCGTGGATGTCGGGGCAAATCTCGCGAATGAGCGCACGCACATCGGGTTCGGGGAAAACAACGACTGCATCTACGTCCGACAACGCTGCGAGGATCTCTGCGCGCTCATGGTCTGGCATTAGCGGCCGACCTTGGCCTTTGAGGGAGCGAACGGAATCGTCCGAGTTGATAGCGACCAGCAATTTTCCGCCGAGTTCCTTCGCGGCGCGAAGATAGCGAATGTGCCCGACGTGGAGGAGATCGAAGCAGCCGTTGGCTAGCGTCACTTTGTCGCCAGCCTCACGCCATTTGGCAACATGCGGCTTCAATTGGTCGCGATTAAGAATTTTGGTTCGGGACAATTGCTTTGTGTCCTTTGCGAGTTTCGCTTGCATTATGGTTCAAAGCTTTTAACCGCAGAGTGCGCCCAGAAAAGCCACCGAGAACGCAGAGAAAGACGGTTTCAGTGAGATCTCGTCTGCGGCGGCGCCTTTTGTATTGCCTCCAAAAGCTCCTGTTGGGACACCGTGGCTGTGCCGCGCTTCATCACCACGATCCCGCCGGCGTAATTCGCCAAATGCGCTGCCTCTTCGGCGGTTGCTCCTGCAGCGAGCGCCGCCGTGAACGTGGCGATCACCGTATCTCCCGCGCCGGTCACGTCTGTGACCTGGTCGCTGCCGGAGATTGGAATGTCAGTCGGCTTGTGCTTGCCGGAGAATGCGACCATGCCGTCGCGCCCGCGAGTAATGATCAGAGACTGTAGCTTCATGCGCGAGATGATCTGCGCGCCGGCGGAGCACAGCGTGCCCTAATCGCGAATTCGGGTGCGCAGCGCCTCTTCGACTTCTGGTTCATTTGGAGTGGCGGCAGTGATTCCGGAAAATTCCATCATTCGGTGGCGCGAGTCGAGCACGATGGGGACGGAGGACTTGTCTCGAAGTGCGGCCACGATCTCGGGGCTGGCCGCGCCGTATCCGTAGTCGGAAACCAGCAGCGTGTCTGACGCGCGGAGGTATTGCTTGGCGGCCAAGGCCAATTCGCGGCGCGCGTGAAGCGCAAGATCGGTATCGGGCTCACGATCGAGCCGTACGACCTGCTGTCTCCAGGTGTGGGGCATGCCAGCGAGGATGCGCGTTTTGGTGACGGTCGGATAATTTTTGTCGCGCAGAATTCCGGTGACGGGAATTCGCTTGTGGCGGAAGCTTCTCAGGAGCAATCGGCC
>QHZV01000142.1 GCA_003224785.1 Acidobacteriota bacterium | reverse complement strand
AAGTCACGGGCAAACTCGTAATCGCTCCGCCCGCTGATGACGAACTTGATTTCATCATGCGGCTGCAGCGTTTCCAGATTCTCGATGTGAAAGGTGTCGCCCTCGCCGGAGTCGGGACACTTCACATCTACCACTTTAATGACACCCGCCGGCACACGATCAAGGGGACGCTCGCCGCTGGTCTCGAGCAATACTTTGTACCCGGAATCAACGAGCCGCTGCATTAACGGGACCAGTTCGCGCTCCTGCAGCATGGGCTCACCGCCGGTGATCTCGATTAGCCCCAAAGCCGCGCTTAGATGCTGCGCCTCGTCAAAGACCTGCTCGGGAGTCATCTTCTTCCCGCCATAGAAGCTGTATTCGGTGTCGCACCAGGTACAGCGCAGATTGCATCCCGTAAGGCGCACAAATACGCAAGGCATACCAGCGTAGGTGGACTCTCCCTGAAGCGATTTGTAAATTTCAGTGATCTGCATGAAAAACAGCTGCTAGCTCCTAGCAAGTTTTGATAGCTGGCGGCTAGAAGCTACCAGCTATTAGCTTCATTCGGAGTATTTGGCTGTAGTCGAATCCGTCTCGAACACGGTCACGTCCTTCACGTGCACACGCCCGCTGGTCACGTCGCGAAGCCGGCCATTGGTCTCGTCATAGAAATACTTGGCTAGGTTTTCTGCCGATGGATTCAATTCCGTGAACGGCACAATGTCATTGATCATCTGATGGTCGAGACGTTCAATCACGTGCTTCATCACTTCGCGCAAGTCCTTGAAATCCAGCAACAAACCCGCCTTGTCGAGTTCCCTTCCAGCCAGAGTTACCCGGATCTTGTAATTGTGCCCGTGCGGGTTCTCACACTTGCCCTTGTAATTGCGCAAGTAATGCCCGGCAGCAAACGAATCTTCAACCGTGACTTCGTACATGAAACCTCTGGAGCTATTGTAATGCTCGATAGCTTTATGGTTTGTGTCGAGCGGTCGATATGGATCCCCCAGTAAGATCTTCTGGGGCTTAACTCCTTACCATATTGTAAGTTGCGCAAAGGCTGGAAACACTCAAGCGCAGCAAAGAGATCGTGGTCGAACGGACCGAAATTGCATGGCAAGCACTGCGCACGTTTCAGGCGAGTAACAGCGGATTCGCCGATTGTCTGATTGAATGCTGCGGACGTGCTGCTGGTTGCGAGTACACACTAACTTTCGATCAACGCGCGTCAAAAACAACTGGGATGAGACTGCTTTGATCACTGCGCCCATCACGCTTCCTTGCCAAACCACTGCTCCACGACCTGCATATCTGTTGTCCTCCGATAATTCGGCAAGCTCTCCACAAATACTCTTCCGTACTGCTTCTTCAAGATTCGATTGTCGAGCAGCACTAGTAATCCGCGGTCATGTAGCGACCTGATGAGCCGCCCAAAGCCCTGTTTCAGAGTGATCACTGCGGCCGGAACTTGGTATTGAAAGAAGGCATTGCCGCCGTCCGCATCAATCGCCCTGACGCGCGCCGCGACCACCGGATCCGACGGAACGGCGAATGGCAGCCGATCGATAATGACGCAGCTTAGCTGGTCTCCCTGAACGTCCACGCCTTGCCAAAAAGAGGAGGTCGCAAACAGCACGCAATTCGCTGTGAGACGGAACTCTTCAAGCAACGCATTCTTGGGCGCAGAGCCCTGCAGCAGCATCGGAAACTCAACTTCGCCCAGCAACCGCTGGTAGATGTCCCGCATTTGCGCGTAGCTGGTGAACAGCACAAACGCGCGTCCACGACTGATCTCAAGCAGTTGCCGTATGCGCTCAGCGGCTTGTACGCCAAACTGCGGTGTACGCGGGTCGGGCAAATCTGGAGGAACGTAGAACAACGCCTGACTCTGATAATCAAAGTGCGACGGCAGCACTTCTTCCCGCGCGTGCTCCACTCCGAGGCGCCCTCGTATGTATTCGAAACCGCCGCCCACGGCCAGCGTAGCCGATGTCAACACGGATGTTTCGAGCTTCGACCAAAGACACTCTCGCAGAATGGGGCCAACGTCAATTGGCGTGGCCTGCATCGAGACGTTCATCTTTTCGCGTCCGGTGCGACGACGCTCGATCCAAAACACCGTGTTCTTGTCTTCCGACTCCATCACGAAGGCTAATTGCACTTGCAATTCCTGCGCTCGGCGCGCGAACGCGAAAACCTCTTCAGGTTTGGATGGAATGTTCTCGATCTCCGCGCCCAGCCGCACCAAAGATTGCCTTAATCCCAGGAACTCATCGCCATTTTCTTCCAGGAATTCACGCCGATTCTCGAATGCAAATCGCCCTTCGCCCTCGGGGAGCAGTGAAAAGAAAAATCCCGACCGATCACGCAAGCTCTTAATTGCTCCGGAAAGCTGCGCAGTGTACATGCGACTACGCTGCAACGAACCTTCTACATCACGACAAAGTTCTTCCAGTCGCGCAGCACTCACCGAAATGCCAAAGTAGCTACCGGCAACGTCTTCCAACTCGTGGGCTTCATCGAATATCACGATCCCTGCATCTGGAAGAATGCCTGCATCCGGCGCGCCTTCCGCCTGCTGCTTGATGCCGAGATCGGCAAAAAACAGATGATGATTGACGATGATGATGTCGCTTTCCGCGGCACGGCGGCGCATCTCGGTGATGAAGCACTTGTCCCACGAACTGCATTTCTGGCCCAGACAGGTATCGGCGCGGGCGTCCAGTTTATGCCATAGCGCGCTCATTTCTGGCAGCGACGCCAGTTCCGCTCGGTCGCCGCTTTGTGTCGTCTGCTCCCAGGCAGCGATCGTGCGGTAGTGCTCAATCTCCTCAAGCCCGCTCAGCACCGGTTGTCCGGTGAGGTCGTACAGCTTCTTCTTGCATAGATAGTTGTTGCGGCCCTTCATGTAGCAGACGCTCAGCTTGCGATCGGCTTCCGGATACAAGGCCTGTTCGAGAAATGGGACATCTTTGTGAAAGAGCTGTTCCTGCAGGTTCTTGGTTCCGGTAGAGATGATCACGCGCTTGCCTGAGCGAATCACTGGCATGAGATAGGCGAGCGTTTTCCCGGTCCCGGTTCCCGCCTCGACGATCAGATGGCGGCGCTCTTCAATGGCTCGCTCGACTGCCTGCGCCATCTGCAACTGACCGCGGCGAAATTCGTAAGCAGGAT
>QHZV01000141.1 GCA_003224785.1 Acidobacteriota bacterium | reverse complement strand
GCGAGTTGGAATCGAGCGCAATTGCGGCCTGATATTTTTTTAGGGCGAGGTCGCGCTTATGCAGCAGGTCGTACATTTCTCCTGCCCCTAAGGCGGCTTTTTGCGCGGCTTCAGGGTCAGGCTTCGGAATTTCGTTAATTTGCTCATATGCAGCAGCGGCAGCGGTGTAGTTCTTCTGGCCGCGAAGCAAATCGGCCAGGGCCACCGCCGAAACTTCATAAGGCAAGCCGGCGTACTTTCCGTTTCGGCCATCGAGCCATACTCGCCGATAGACTGCCTCCGCCTGCCCGTATTGGCTCTTGACGCGCAGCAGGTTTCCGTCTTCCATCGCAAAGAGTATGTTGTGCGGATATTGCGGTTCCAGCGATCTTAGAATTTGTAAGGCTTCATCGTACCGGCGCTCCCGGCGAAGAAAAACGACGAGTACGATTTTTGCGTCAATGCTGGTTTCGCTATTCCCCGCTGCCGTCTCCTGTAGATATTCGAGGCCTTTTTCCTTGCTGCCCCCGAGTCCAACCATGCTTGAGGCCGCTTTTACCCCCCAGGGCAGACTTCCGACGACGTAGTTATGAGCGCCCACGATCAGCTTGGCATCGAGATTGCGCGGATCGAGTTCCAGCACCTTCTCGTGGTCATGACGAGCGCCGACTGCGTTCCGCAGGGCCGAAAACCAGGCATGCTCGATGAGAGCGGTATATGTGGCGAACTGAGCGCGAGTGACTCCCCGGGCGTAGGTTGCCGAGACATTTTTGGGATCTGCCTCAAGCCGCTTTTCTTCGATTGCAGTCGCCTTCTGAACCAGAACTTTGATTTGCTCGCGGGTATGCGGATCAGCGGAATGGTGTGACGAGTTCAGGAAGCTGTCATTGGCATACTCACCTGCGTTCAGGGCGCCAATTCGATAGAGTTCGTGAAAGAGGACTGCATTCAACAGGTGGTTGATGGCGTCCGGGTCGTCGGGATGACGTTCCGAGATCAGGGTGAATTCCTGAATTGAGCGCTCGTACTCCATGTTGTAGAAATGCTCGAAGGCCTGGGCATTGAGGGGATCTGCAGGCCGGAACTTGAACTTTTCAACCGCCGGTTGCGCCGGAATAGTCTTCGTCTGCTGCTGCTGTGCTCGCAGCACGGCCGGCCCGAGCAGAAGTGTTAAAACGACCGATCCAATGAAATGACGAGGCAAGCAGCGGTTCTCTTAAGTCTACATAGCAAGTTTAACTGAGGCGCATAGAAACACTCGGAAGTACGAGGACAACCTTCTCTAGAATCTTTGCACTCTGCGAGTAATTCTTGCTCTGCCTTGATGAATTTCGGGCGGTGTTTCGCTCTGTAATTTCTTGCAATCCAGAGACTTTCGCTAAACCAGCTTTGGTCATGGGCTTGCGAGTAGATGTTCAGCTAACTCTTAGTGAATCCTATGGCTGACACCGTCCGCGAAGCACATCAGGAATTTTGGCGCCCTCCCCTAAATCAGCCAGCGGCCGCTGAAATGGCTGAGAGCTGCCGGCGATGCGGAACGGAATTCATGGTCGGCGCGGCATTCTGCCACATCTGCGGAGGCGGACGCCACAAAGCAAGTGCGGCAGCTGCCACTGCAAGTAACTGGTTGCAAACGTTTGATTTTGTTCACAAGATTGAGCTGGGAAAAGTAAAAGCCTGGTTCGGCCTGCCACTACCCGCACTGTGCGCCTTCCTGCTGGGAGCGGGGTGCCTGGTAGTTGCCCTAGCCGTCGGATTTACCGACGTCAAAGACAGCGTTTCCGACTTTGAAGCGGTTCAGCTCTGGCGCATTCAATGGCTAATGGCGGCTTGTGCAGCCTTCCTAGTTGGGATCCTCTTCAAGAACACCAAATCTGAAAGCTAGTCCCTCCCCGACGCAAGCCGTTTCGCCAATCCTGCCGCTCGCGGGTGGTTCTTCATCCGGTACATGTGATTCACCGGCCCTGGTCCCTTCCCAATCGCATAGCCGCTCGTAATCGCCGAGGTGACATAAGCTTTTGCCAGGAGAACCGCCGTCGAGAGAGAATGCTCGACTGCCAGCTGGCACGCGATCGCGGTCGAGAATGCGCATCCCGTCCCGTGAGTGTTCGGTGAATCAATTTTGTCTGACCGGAAGAGTTGCGTGTAGCTCTCCTTGAGGCTGAGGAGGTCAATGGCCTTCTCCAAGTGACCGCCTGTGATCACCACGGCCCTAGCTCCCATTTCGTGCAGCTGGCTAGCTGCCTGCCTCATGTCGTCAACCTCGGAAATCTTCACACCAGTCAAAGACGTTGCCTCCGGAATGTTGGGACTTATGACTGCTGCCAGCGGCACTAATCTTTGGCGAAGAACATGGATTCCCTCATCGTCGAGGAGCTTGGTTCCGGACGTGGAGATCAGAATCGGGTCGAGAACTACATTGTGGAGCTTGGCTTTCTCTAGAAAATCCGCAACTCGGTTCGCAATCTCGCCCGATCCCAGCATTCCGATATGAACCGCCGAGACCTGGCAATCGGCCACCAGTTCCTGCAAAGTCTCTGTCAGAAGGTCTGGCTTCACGGGTGCGACCTTCTGTACGCCCGCAGTGGATTGCACGGTCAAGGCCGTAATAGCAGCCACGCCATAGCAGCCGTGGGCGGCGATCGTCTTGACGTCGGCTGTAATCCCGGCGCCTGAGGATGGATCAAACCCAGCGATGGTCAGGACGACCGGAGGCGTTTGGGGCATGTGGGCAAT
>QHZV01000163.1 GCA_003224785.1 Acidobacteriota bacterium | reverse complement strand
CCGCGTCTCCGACTTGGCGCATCGCGAATGGTCGTACGCAGCGCGTTCTGTGTTAGTGCATGGGGGCTGGTGATTTGCAAACAAGGACGGCTCCGGCGCTTTTGCGACCCGCGCTATCGCCTCTGTTCGCGCCGGGCGCTCGGATAAACGAGACCTCGCAGAAATACAAACGGCTTACGCCCAGCAGTTTCATGGCGATCCTCAGACGCGAGCCATATTCTTGCTGCTGGAAGAAATGCCAATGGACCCTCGCCTACGTCACCGCTCCTGATTACTGCGGGGCCTTCATTCGTAAGAACTCCCTCACCACTTCCTTCACGTCGCGTTTCTTGCCATCTACTTCATAATTAAGCTGGCGCATTTCGGCGTCGGAGATTTTGCCGGCAAGGTCATCGAGGGCCTGGCGAACTTCTGGATGCTCCACCAGCGTCTGCTCGCGAATTACGGGCACGGCTTCGTACGGCGGGAAATAGTGTTTGTCGTCGTCAAGGACGAATAGATCGAGTGCAGGAATGAGACCATCGGTCATGTTGCCGGCGATCACATCAACCTGATGGTCTTTGAGAGCGCGCGTGAGCAGACCTAGATCCATGATGCGAGGCGCAGCGGCGAAGCGCAGGCCATAGCTTGCGACCAGACCCTTGTAACCATCGGGCCGCTCCATGAACTCGTATCCGAATCCGGCCCGCCATTGTGGTGCGTACTGCGCCGCCTGCGACAAAGTTTGCAGATGCAACCGCCGGGCATCGTCACCACGAAGTTCGATGGCAAACGTATCGTTAAAGCCAAGCGGTTGCCCGAGCGTCAGGCGGAAGCGCCTCTCGTATTCGGATTTTACGCGGTCATAAACGGTTTTTGGCTCGGACGACGGCTGCTGTTTGAGCACCGCAGTCAGCGCCGTTCCCGTGTATTCCGGATAAACATCAATGCGTCCAGCGAGAATGCTCTGGTGTGCGATGTATGTTCCTCCGAGATAAAAACGGCGCTCGACCGGAAGATGAGTCTGGTTCTCGATCTGCTGTGCAATCAGTTCGCCTAGGATGATCTGCTCGGTGAAGTTCTTGCATCCGACGACGATGCGTGGACGGGCGGAACACGAGGTCAGAATGAGTGTCGCGCAAACTAAAAGCAGCAAGAAGAAAATCGGGAGGGCACGGATTCCGGACGCGCCCGTCACGGCACGAGTTGGAGTCGTGCCCTCAGCGATGCCATTCATGTCAATTAGGCGAGCACGCATTTCACGCTGCCTGTGGCGGAGCGAATCTGCGCCCCAGCCATCCCAGCCCGAAATCCGCCAACAAAGCCATCAAGGCCGCGGGAACAGCGCCCGCCAGGATCACGGAGTTGTTCACCATCGCCAGACCGCGAAAGATCAGTTCTCCCAACCCGCCTGCGCCGATTGCCGCGGCGATGGTCGCGAGGCCGACAGAAATCACAACCGCAACACGCATGCCGGCCAGAATCACGCTGGCGGCGAGCGGCAACTCGACCTTGCATAGAAGTTGCCAGTCGGTCAGTCCCATACCCCTCGCGGCTTCCACCACCGCGCGATCCACTCCTTTGATTCCGGCATAGGTATTTCTAATCAGCGGCAAGAGGGCGTAAAGAGTCAATGCGAGGACCGCAAGGCGTCCGGCACGGTCTCCGATCCAAGGTGTAGGCAAGAGAAACCCGAAAAGAGCCAGACTCGGAATAGTCTGAATAATATTGGCGGTGATAATCACGGGATTGTGCAATTTCGGTCTGCGCGTAATAAGAATCCCAAGCGGGACCCCAATTCCTACCGAAAACATTGTGGATATTCCGACGATCCACAAATGCTCGAGCGTGAGTTGGGCCACTTCATCACGGTTCTGAACCATGAAGCTCCAAAAATTCATTTGCCACCTCTCACTTGCTCAGCCGCGCTGAATGCCTGCACATATTTCTGGACCAACGGATCGGACGAGTGCAGAAATTCCTGTGGAGAGCTGGTCGAAACTAATCGCCCCTCCTCCAGTAATGCGATTCGCGTTCCCAGAAGCAACGCCTCGTGAAGGTCGTGCGTCACAAACAAAACGGTTTTGCCCAACTGTTCTTGGAGCGATAGAAATTCCCGCTGAAGATCGGCTCGGGTGAGCGGATCTAGGGCGCCAAAAGGCTCGTCCATCAGGAGGATTGGAGGATCAGCAGCAAGCGCACGCGCAACGCCAACGCGCTGGCGCTGTCCGCCAGAAAGTTGGTGCGGATAACGTGGTCCGATGTCCGAGTTCAACCCGACTAGCTTGAGTAGTTCTTGAACGCGTGCCTCAGTGCGCTCCGGCGCCCACTGTTCAATCGCCGGCACCACTCCAATATTGCGACTCACCGTATAGTGCGGGAACAGCCCAACTTCCTGGATTGCATACCCGATACTCCGGCGCAGTTTGATGATGTCCCATTCGCGAGCGGCGCGGCTTTCCACGAGAAGATCGCCAGACGAAAGTTCGTACAGGCGATTGACCAATTTCAGCGCTGTAGTTTTTCCTGATCCGCTGCGTCCGAGCAGAACGAGAATCTCTCCGCGTGGGACGACGAGATTAAAGTCGTGCAGAATTTCGCGCCCGTTTGGGACCTGATACGAAACGCCGCGAAATTCGACAGCCGCTCCATTCATATCGTTTAAAAAGGAAGTCAGAGAAACTGGCAGAACCTATAATTCGTACGCTTCCGCGGATAGCCCGGTTATGCGCAGCCCGGCATGTCCTTTATGCCGAATGTTAAACCCGATTAGCAAAGCTGTGATCTGCTCGACAATACGCGCATTCTCCAGCTTCCCTCCATCCAGCGCACGTACGCCGGGAATCTTTCGAGCGAGGCCGCGAATTGTGCGGCAAGCCTCTTTATCGTCACCGCAGACGATCACGTCACAATCCACATCATCATCGCCGCGCAGGACTTCCGCCGAAGTGTTGTGAAATGCCGCAACCACCGAGACCCCCTCGGTCGCGAGTTCTGCCGCTTCCTGCGCAGCCGATCCTTGCCAAACTCCGAGGATGCGAGTGGCGCGTCCGCCAACACTAGCTGCGAGCGGAACAGTTGTGTCCACGAGAATTTGTCCGGCGCGAAGCGCAGGCTTGAGATGTTTGAGTGTTTCAGCGTGGGCTTCAAAAGGAACGGTCAGCACGATAATGTCTGACTTTTCGCTGTATCCGCTGCGCGTTGCGGGTCGCGCGATCCAATGACCACCATTTCACCGGCCCGGGCCCATCGGAGGGCAAGCCCCGAACCTTCTGGTCCAGTGCCGCCAACAATGGCGATGGTCACGCGAACTCCGGCTCAAGCAGCGCTTCGGCCGGGAAACTCTCGAATGGCGCTTTGATCTGGATTCGCGAATAAGTTGTATTTCGCTCGGCAGGGATGCGCCCGATTTCGCGAATCGAGGAATGGAATTCCTCTGGGCTTGTGTACTGACCGGCGGTCGCTCCGGCTTCGCGAGAAATATTTTCTTCCATTAAGGTGCCGCCGTAATCGTTGGCGCCCGCCTGCAGGCAAAGTTGCGAAAGCCTCCGATTGAGCTTTACCCATGACACCTGAATGTTGTTGATGGAGCCAGCCAGCATGAGCCGTGCCAGAGCGTGGATCTTCAAATGTTCAGCGAGAGTCGGACCCGATCGCGCCAGCCCCTGATGAAACAGCAACGTGTTCTGATGCACAAAGCCCAGCGGAACAAACTCCGTGAATCCGCCCGTTTCATTTTGAATTTCGCGTAAGAACAACAGCTGGTTCACCCAATGTTCCGGCGTTTCCACGTGGCCGTACATTAGAGTTGAGGTCGTCCGAATTCCGCACGCATGCGCACACCGAATGACCTGCTGCCATTGGTGCGTCGAAAGCTTGTTGCGCGAGAGCACATGCCGAACCTGGTCATCCAGAATTTCGGCGGCCGTCCCAGGCAGAGTGCCCAGGCCGTTGTCGCGCAACATGCAAAGATAGTCTCGCAGCGGCATGCCTGTGAGTTCCACACCATAGACAATTTCCATGGGCGAAAAGGCATGAATGTGCATGCTCGGAACAACAGCCTTCACTGCTCGCAGAATGTCTCGATAATAAAACGCCGGCAAGCCACGCGGCAGTCCGCCCTGAATGCAAACCTCGGTTGCACCCAACTCCCAGGCCTCGACCGCCTTCTGCGCAACGTCCTCGGGCTGGAGAAAGTAGGTGTCGGATTCGCGCGGTCCGCGACTAAACGCACAGAACTTGCACCCCACAAAACAAACATTAGTGAAGTTGATGTTGCGATTGAAGACGTACGTAACGATGTTGCCGGCGAGTTCGCGTCGTAACAGGTCGGCGGCAACCAACAGGCCGAGAAGGTCGTCTCCCGCCGCGTTCGCGAGCAGCAGTGCTTCGTCGTGGTGAAGCTTCGATCCATCCTGCGTTTCCAGGATTG